>NZ_JBMDKG010000056.1:0-54456 GCF_057809595.1 Variovorax sp. FG153 | reverse complement strand
CGCCCGGCACGGCCTCGACGATGTCGCCCGGGCGCAGCTTGGGGCGGGCCTGGAAAGAGGCTTTCTCCACTGCCCCTTCGCTCGCGCTGTCGGCGGTGCCGATGGCCGCGTCGCGCGGGCCGCTCACTTCGATGGGCGGCAGGTGGACGGGTTGGGCACAGGCCGCGGCGCTGCCGAGCAGGGCGCCGAACATCCAGGGTTGGCGCGCGAGGCGGATCGAAGCTTTCATGGGTCTCCCGCGTCTTCGATGTCCGCGCGGAGCGGGAATGCTCGTTGCCATGACGCGCGACTGATACGCGCCCAAGGGCGCTTTGGATTCGGCGCGCCCTCAGGGCTTCCGGGGCTGCAGCAAGCCCGAGTAGCACTCGGGACTCTTCTCGCTGCCCTGCAGGCAGTCGGAGTGGCGATACAGCGCGTCGATCTCGATCACCGGCACCGGCTTGCCCAGGAACATCCGCTGACCGGTCACGCGGCCGTCGAGGGTCAGCAGCGTGAACTGGGCCACGAGGTCGCGGTCGTAGTAGCCCGCGCCGCAGGCGATGAACTGCTGCTCGTCGCGTGGCCACTGCAGCATGCCCCGTTCATCGGAAGTGGCGTACAGCAGCGTGAAGCACTGGCGGTCGCCTTCCTGCGCTTCGATGGCGCTGACGCCGCCGCGCCAGTGGACGCGCGTGCCCTGGGCTCGCGGGGTCAGGGCCTGGGCGGGGGAGAGCTTGACGGACGGGGTGTCGGCGGAGTGCGCGGGCCGATCGGCTGCGCGATCGGAGGGCGTCCCGCAGGCGGTCGCCAGGGCTGCGGCACACAGCATGGCGAGGATGTGTCGTTCTCTGGAAAGAGGCATCGAGGGGAGAGAGCTGTACTTGCACCGGCGGACGCCGATGTTGGCCTGCCCGGAGGGGATCGAACCGCCTCGGCAGGAAAACCGAGCATAGCCGAGCACAATTTTCCCTCTGAGAAGCTGTCCCAGGATGTACTGGGATGTTCCTTTTCTTCCCCGGATTCTTCCCAGGTCAGCCCGCCGCGACCTTCGGCGCCGGGTTGCTCAGCAGGTGCTCGAGCTTGCCCATCTCCACGGTGTTCTGGCCGCCGTCCATCCATTTCGCGTAGGTCCGCAGGAACATCTCGACCGAGTGCCCGAGCTGCCGGGCGCCGTAGGCGGGGGCCACGCCCGCCATCAGCAGCATCGTCGCGTAGGTGTGCCTGGTCTGGTAGGGGCTACGGTAGCGGATCCCAAGGCGCTTGAGGGTGGGGCGCCAGTACATTTCCCGCGGCGTCCAGTCGTCCACCCAGCGCTCGACGGTCTTGGGGTCGGGGAACACCCAGCCTTCCTTCAGCAGGAAGCTGTGCTGTTTCTGGGCCTTGAGGTACTCCAAAGCACGGGAGTTCAGCTGCACCAGCCGGGCCACGTTCGTCTTCGTGTTGTCCTTGTGCTCGCCGAGCACGATGGCGTCGGAAATCAGGACGTGCTCGCGGCGCCAGTCCACAGCCTCCCAGCGCATGGCCAGGCTCTCGGAGGTGCGCAGGCCGGTGAAGAACTTGACCCCGAAGTAGTTGGCGATCTGCGGCCCGTATTTCTCGGCCAGGCCGGCGAGGATCGCCTCGACCTCGTCCATGCTGAACGGGTCGGGCAGCGGACGCTGGTGCGGTGCAGATTCCAAGCCGTCGATGGGGTTCGAGGAGATGAGTTCGTCCTTCTGAGCCAGCGCCAGCACGAGCCGCAGCACGCTGGTCTTGTTGTTGCGGGTCTTGCCGCTCCACGTCGGCTCGGTGGAGAGCGCCTTCAGGATGTCGCTGTGCTTGAGCGCCTTCAGCTGCTTGTGGCCGATGTGCTTTTTCCACCAGTCCTTCGCGATCCGGTAGCCCTTGCGGGTGCTGGATTCCTTGTCGGTGGTGAGGTCGTACCAGGTATCGAGCTGGTCAGCCACGGTGACGCCCATGCCGGTGGTGGCGTGTGGGCTGGCCGGGAAGTAGTCCGCGTACACGAAGGTGCCGTGCCGGATCTTGTCCTTGATCTCCGCCGCCAGCTTGTGGGCGTAGGCCAGGTTCTTCGGGGTCGGCGGCATCGGCTTGCCGTCGGTCTTGATCGTCTCCTTGCGAACCTGGCCCTCGAAGGTGAAAGACAGGCGGATCGACTTTTCGCGCGGCTCTACCCCGCTTCCGACTCGGCCCATTGCTCGTACCCCTTCATGTCGATCAAAACCCGGCCATCACGCTTCACCCAGAGGCGCCCTTCGAGCCAGACGCTCTTGGCGATCTTGGCGCGGATGGCCCCCGGTGTAAACCCGGTCATGACGGCGGCGAGTTCAATCGTAACAAAGCGCGCACTGACAACTTGGACAGAAGGCGGCGCGACCTCTGGGTTAGATAGGTTCACTGTTCGATCTCGAATTTGTTGCGCTTCTTGCTGTTCTCCGATCCCGTCAGGATCTGGAGGTTCTGGTGCACGTGCAGGCCGCTCACCAGCGTGCCCTGCAGCGGAATTACATGGTCGACGTGATGCGGGATGCCCGTCTTGACGGTCAGCGCGCGGGCGCGCTCGTAGACGGCCAGGATCTCGACCTGATCGGCCCACGGTGGAGTGCGCTGCAGTTTCGCGACCCGCCGGCGCGCCGCGTGAAACCGCACGATGGCGGCTCGGGCTTCTTTCCTGCGCCGCTCCAGGTCAGCCGCGGCTGCGCGCACCTGGGCGCGCGTTGGCTTCGGCAATGCCGCGAGCTCGGCCTTGCGGGCCGCGGCCGCAGCGGCGCGGCTGGCGCGCTCTTCGACCTGCATGCGCCCGAGCGGCGTTTCTTCCCAGGGCACCCGGGGGAGAGGGTGAACATCGGGCTGTGGCGTGGCCTCGACTTCAGCCTGAGCCCGGGGATTGAGCACGGCCTCTGCGTGCGAGCGCAAGACTAGGGGCCGGCCGTTGGGCTTTCGGTTGACGATCAGGCCCAGCGACTGCAGCCGCTTCACTTTCGCCGCGTGCGAGTTCGGGCCCAGGCCCTCGCAGATCTGGTCGATCTCGGGATCGGTCAGGAACATGCCGTTCATGCCAGCTCCTGCAGCGCCGCCGCGGGCGCGCGCCGGCCGCGCTCGGCGAGGTGATCGCGGCATGCCGACTTGTCGGAGAAGTGCGGCCACTTGTCGTCGGGGCGGATGGCGGGCTTCCCGCAGACCGCGCAGCATTCGATGAAGCGCTTCTGCCGGCGGGCGTCGGCCAGCAGCATCGGGTGCAGCTCGGTGAAGTCGTCGTTCGCAGCCAGACACTCGTCGGGCAGCAGCGCGCGGAAGCCATCGCGCACGCGCGGCGCGCCGTAGTAGGCGCCGGCGGCGAGGGCGTCGATGCCGCGCTGCAGGGCGACCAGGGCCTCGGCGTCGCGCGGCCGCTCGTAGGAGCCAACGAAGGCGGCGACGCGCGCGGTGCGATCTTCGGCCCAGTGCTCGCAGAAGTCCCACAGCCGCACCACGGTGCCGGGCCGGAGCTCGGCGCTGTGCAGCTTGCGGGTCCGCGGCTTGGCCGAGGCCCAGGCGTGCACATGGCTGAAGCCGGCGTTGAGCGCGACCAGGTAGACCCAGCCGGTGCAGTCGCGATGGCTGTCGACGTTGGGCGCCCAGCCGTAGAGCTCGCAAGAGCGCGTGTTCTCGGTGCCGACGACCTGCGTGCGGGGGTCCTCGTTCTGCACGAGGGTCATGGTGTTGGCCAAGGCCTCGCGCACGAAGCGGTGCTCGAGCACGGCCGGCGGGATGTCGATGTGGCCGACCACGGCCAAGGATGCGGGCGTCATCGTTTCTGGATCCACTTCAGCGCCTCGTCGCGCGCGGCGTTGAGTTCGGCCATGCGCACCGGGTCGCCGCCGGCGCGGTCGGGGTGGTACCGGCTGGCCAGGCGCTGGTAGGCACGCCGCACGTCGTCCTCGGTGGGCAGCAGCAGGTCCCCCAGCTCGAGCACCACCTGCCAGTCGCGCTTCATGCCGGCCACGATGGGCGGCGGCAGCGCTGCGAAGCCGGTGAAGGCGCGCTCCAGCACCACCGCGCCGCCGTGGCGCTCGATCGCGCGCATGGCGTCGATGGTGGCGGCCAGGGCCGCGATGTTCTGCTCGACCTTCGTGTAGCGATCGATCGCCATGCAGCGCGGAGCGTGCGACCAGGGGTCGGTCCAGTACACCGCGGCGCCCGGATCTGCCGGCTGGGCCTGATCGCTGCGCGGCAGGCCGTCGAGGCGCAGGCGCAGGTTCGTGCTCAGCACCAGGTCTCGCTCGCGCACGCCCATGCGGTCGAGCTCGGCGCGCAGGCGCTGGGTGGCCTCGGCGATCGTGATGTCCTGCACCGAGCGCCAGCTGCCGACCTTGGATTGCTTCGTCGTGCCGAACTTGCCGAAGGCGCGGCGCTCGGGGGCGGTGCGCTTCCAGCCCGGTGGCCAGCACAGAGGGGATGCGGTGATCGTCATTGCTTTTGCCGCTCCTTCCACGCAGTGTTCTCGATCGCCCAGTGCCAGCGCGACCACGCGCACCAGGAGCCGACACACAGCACGAAGATCGCGCCGAGCCAGTAGGCGTAGGCGGGCCAGGGCAGGGTCGGGAAGAGCAGCAGGGCCGAGCTGGCGGCCGTGCCGAGGATCACCAGCGTCAGGATGAGGAAGTCGATCCACATCACGCGGCTCCTTTCGCTTCGGCGATGGCGGCGCGGTAGGCATCGACCGCAGCCTGCGCGATCTCGGCCACCCGGTCGCCGTCATGGCCCACGGGCGAGAAGTCGGCCGAGCTCATGGTGCCGTGGCCCCACGCCGACCAAACGCGCGTGCAGTCGTAGGCATCGCCAAGGGATTCCGCCACGGCCTCGCAGACCGCATCGAAGCCCTCGGCGCTAAGGTCGGGCGCCGCGGCCGCGCGCTGCTCGCGATACCAGTCGAGCAGCCACAGGGTGACGGCGAGCGCAATCAGGAACATCAGGACAGCCCACTCGAGCATGTCTTTCCACTGGTCCACGGTCCAGGTGCTCATTGGGCGGATCCCTCCGTCTGGTCGGGTGTCGCTGCCGGGCCAGACTGGGCCGCCGCCTTGTTCTTCGCTTTGGCCTGGTCGAGCATCGCGCGCAGGTCGGCTTCGGCGTGCTTCGCCCATTCGCTGCCGTGGTTCACGTAGCGCATCAGCAGGAAGTGAATCACCGCGGCCTGCTCGTGCTCAGCCTTCGTTTCGATCTCGACTCCGCAGAGGCGCAGGGCCTGCGCGAGGCGGATGCAGCTGAAGTTGGGCCGGCCGAGGATGGCGATCAAGTCGTCGTTCAGCGTTGCGATGTCGCCTACCGGATCCTGCTGCACAGGCGCGGCTTCTGCTGCCATGGGGCCGCCGAGCATCACCATCGACACGAACGAGCCATCCTTGTTTTGGAAGGCCAGCTGTCGGCCGCGCTTCAGTTCGAGGTGGACCGTTTGATAGAGGCGCAAGGCTTGGCGCACCAGCGCGGTCTTGCTCAGTTCCTGCTCGGCCGCGAGCGATGTCAGCACCTCGTCGTGGCGGTCATCGAGGTTTAGGGTCAGCGTGCTCATGCTTGCCCTTTCGACTCGGCGGCGCGCAGCTCGGTGCGGATCTCCATCCACAGCCTGCCCAGCATGTTCTGGCCGTCGCGATTCGGCCCCCAGCCCCAGAAGTCATCGCGCCAGCTGTTCTCGACCAGCTCGCGGTCGCCGGTGGCGAGCAGCTTTCGGCGCACGTACTCATGCTGGGAGGCCTTGGAGCGCAGGATGTCGCGCATGACGCCGACCTTCACGTCATCCCAGTCAGGGCGACGGTGTGCCTTGTTGCGCTCAGCCACCTTGAATGCCTCATGGGCCGAGGGGGCATCGATGATGGACTGGGCGATGTCGTAGCGGGCAGTGTTGCCGCCGATGAACTTCTCGTAGTGGTAGGCGGCCTCGGAAGTGTCGAATCGCGTGCCGCACCATTGCAGCGTGAAGCTGCTGAAGTTCGAAAGGACGTAGAAGTCCTGTTCGTAGAAGCAGACGCGCTCCGTTGTGTCGAGCCCGTGGCACTCGACCGGTGTGGTGCGGCTGCTGGCCGCCGCCGCGCGCTGCAGGACGCCGAGGCTGACGCCGCTGATGCGGCGCATCGGAGGCAGCACGGGCAGGGCCGACTCCGCGCGTCGTTCGCACGTGACGGGGTCGTCGGCGAACTTCTGGCACGAGCAGGTGCCGTCGTGCGCGCAGTAGGGCTGCGGCGGCGCGGCCGCGAGGCGCATGGCCGCGGAGGACAGCAACTGGCGCGCCAGGCCGCCGACGCCGTGCGGGAACAGCGCGCCCGCGGCGTCGAGTCGCAGCAGAGCGTCGATGTTCTCGATGAGCGCGGCGTTGTCGCCGCTGAAGGTGTCGGTCATTTCGGGTCACTCCAATTCACACAGCCCGCGCTCGAGCAGCGGCCGGTGGTGCGGCCGTCGATCGCGCTGGCGGTGTAGGTGAGGTTGCCGCCGCACTTCGTGCAGCGGATCGTTCCCTGCGTGGTCTGCGCAGGGCGGAAGTGGGGAGGCGCGCAGTGCTGGGAGCGCACCACGGCCATAGCGCGTGCCACCGCGCTGGAGAAGGCGCCGAAGCCGGGGCGCGTCATGGCCAGACCCTGATCGCGAACACGTCGACCGGCGCCGGGCCGAAGTGCTCGTGCGTGATGGTGTCGAGCTCGTAGCCTCGGAATGGCAGCTCGAGCCGGCGCGCGACGTCGTCGGCCGCCGGGTAGCCCAAGGTGAGCACGATCCCGCTGTAGAAGCGCCCCTCGAGCCGGCGGCACCAGTAGGGCGTGCGCAGGCGGTACTCGAACCGTTTCTTGCCGTCGCGGATCTGCTCGAAGTACTCGCGCTTGAGCGGCAGGTGAAGCACGCCGGCCGGTACCGGCGGGAACGGCTCCGTGTTGACCACCTCAGGCGGCGCCATGGCGGGACTCCTCCGGGAACTGGTCCCACGTGCGGCCGTCGAGCAGGCGGCCGGCGGCCTTCTTCCCCACCATCGACATAGTCGTGATGTCGGCGTTCTCGTCGCGGCCCTCCTCGGAAGCGGTATCCACCATCGACCCATCCGGCTTGATCAGTGCGACCCGGTTCCCTTTGACGGTGCCGAAGGCTGGCTCGCCTGCCGATACCCATGCGCCGTGCTGCTTGAAGAAAAAGGCAACGCGCGCTGCCAGGCACTGGTCGCGCAGGCTTCGCGCCCAGTCGGGATGCATCGGCCGCGCGCCGAGGCCACTCTCGCCGCCGACGATCACCCAGTCGATGAAGCGCTGGCCGTGCTGGGACGTGCCGTCGATTGGCGCGATAAGGCGCTGGTCGAGTTGAATCGCTCCCAGCAGTGGTTCCAGGCTCAGGTAGCGCACTGCGGCTGGCACACCAACGAGGTGTGGCAGTCGCTCGTCGAGCCGGCGCTGGTCTTCGGCGCTGGCTCCGATCCAGACGTTCGGCAGGGGCAGGCCCGACCACTCCGCGACAGGGTTGCCTGTCCGGCGCAGGTTGATCTGCCCGACTTGCTGCCCGATGAAGGCCTCGCGCACAGGATGCGCGAAGTACTCCGCCGCCCGCTGCGTCTGCTTGGTCAGCACCTGGAAGGTGTGGTGACCGGCTAGCGCCATGACGGCGAATACCTGGTCGATCCACTCGTCCGGCACCGACGGATGGAACAGATCACCGTGCGCGCAGACGAAGATCATGCGGGCCCGAGTCCACTGCAGCGGCTGCTCCAGCCACTCGGCATTGAATCGGGTCTCGCCAGTCCATACCGGGCCGGCAGCGCTCTCGCGCGTCAGGCCGGCGCGGCTGGGATGATGACGAAGGCGCGTGCCAGCCAGCTTCATCGCGTAGCAGTTCTTGCAGCCTGGGCTCTGCACGCTGCAGCCGGTCACCGGGTTCCAGGTGGCGTCGGTCCACTCGATTTTCGTGTCAGCGGCCATCGCGAGCCTCCCGGACGTCGAAGACCATGTCGTAAGAGCCCATCGCCAGCGGCGTGCGCGGCTCGAGCGAGACGGTGACCACGAGGCCGTAGGCACGGGCCGCTTCGAGTAGCTGCTGAGCTGCCATCTGTACCGCTTGGATTTGCTTGGCGCGCTCGCGATCGAGCGAGGTGTCGATGAGATGCATCAGGATTCCTCCGCGCCGAAGAGCAGAGGCTGCACGGCGCCGTTCTGGTAGACGATGGGCATGACCGTGTCGGCCGCGGGCTCGTCGCCCTCCCAGCCGTCGGGCCACGTGTTGGCGGCGATCAGCGCGCGGATGCGCGCCTCCTCGTCGCTGTTGATAAGGCTGATCGGCGGGCGGCCCTGCGCGCGTGCCGCGTCGTTGCACTCGGCCTGGATGCCCAGGATCCGCTCGAGGCCCATCGCGCGCGCCTCGAGCGTGAGCGGGCCCATGCGCTGCGGGTTCTTCGCGATGCTCCCGTCCTTGAGCCGCTCGAGCCCAGCCTTTTTGATCCGGTGCTTCGGCTCCCGCAGCTCGCGCCACAGCGGCTTGATACCCTTGAGCGGGCGCAGATACTGCCACTGCGGCACCAGCAGCACAGCGTCGAGCGCGGTGTCCTCGGCGGCCAGCGCGCAGCCGACACAACCGGTGCGCGCGTTGATCTCCTCGGCTTCGTCACCGCCGTAGGCGTCGGCGATCATGGCCGTGCTCCAGTCGCCGAAGTCGGCCTGCGGCGCCCAGTGCTTGAGCCATTCCCAGACGTGGCACACCCGCCAGTGCAGCAGGGGCGCCAACGTTGCGATGCGGCCGCGCAGGCCGCGCGCGTTGGGCAGCACCTGCTGGTACCACCCCTGGCCGCACTCGGCACCGTCCTTGCCGCACGACATCTCGATGCGGCGGTCGCGGATCGCGCTCTCGCCCTGGCGTACGCCGGTGATCATCAGGATCTGACCGTCGAGTTGGTCGAGCCGCTCGCGCAGCGCCTGCTCCATCGGATCGATCTTGATCTGGCGCGTGCACCAACGGAGCGTGTTGTTGTTCGGAGGCGGCACGCCGCGGCCCAGGATGTAGACCATGAAGCGCTTGTCCATGGGCGCTGTCACCACCTCGACCTGGATGCCGCGCTCGCGCAGCTCGTCCATGATCTGCTCGGCCGCGATCGCCAGCGGCGGCAGCTCCTGGCGCGTGTCGGCGTAGAAGACCGTTAGCGTCTGTGGCGCGCGGATCTTCCCGGTGTCGATCAGCCAGGTGACGACCGTCAAAGTGGCGCTGCTGTCTTTGCCGCCCGACCAGGCAATGCCCCAGTGCGGGTGATCGGGCCCGTAGGCCTGGAGCGACTGGATCGTGAGCTCGATGCTCTCCGTCATCTGCAGGCGCTGGCCGCCGTCGAAGAAGCTGGGCTGGTGCCTCATACTGCAGGCTCCAACACTAGGAGGCGGACATGACGATGACGATTTCCGAGGATCAGATCGCGACGACAAACGTCCTTGAGTTCAACGCGTTTTTGCTCCTGAAGAAGGGGACCACGGACGTAGCCAAGACCGTCTACGAAACCAAAATCTTGCCCGCCTTCTATGGGCCGTTTGCGAAGCCAGAGCCCACCTATGTTGGGCAGTTGTTTATTCAGGTTGACAACCCAGAAGACCCCGCATCGATTGCGCGAGTTCGACTTGCTTTGACAGAGCGCTTCAAGGCTCTCGGGCACCCTCGTAGCATTTGATCCATGGGCAAGCCAACCCGCAGCGCCAAGCAGTTGCGCGACCTGCTGCTCGAGCGCATCGAGGCCATTCCTGACCTGGCCGGCCAAGAGACGGACGTGCACCGCGGCGGCGTGATGGGTACAGGCGGCGACGGCGAGGGCGGCCCGAACTGGACCGTGCCGGTGCTGACCGACCGCGGCACGCACCGCGCTGACATCGCGCGGATCATTCGCGACCTGCAGCGGCAGTACGATCTTGAAGATTGAGCAGGGCGCTACCGCTTGCCCCAGATGTGCAAGGACACCATGAACGAGAAGCCTTTTTACGCTCCAATTGCTACCTTGTATCGCGGGCACACCATCACGGCGGTAGTCGGAGACGTCAACGGCGCCCCTGCGGTTTCGAGCTGCACCATTCGCCGTCCTAACGATACAGTTTTCACGGTCTCCGTCGACGGATCGTTTGTGAGTGGAGAGGCAGCCCATAGCGCCCTCATTGAGGAGGCGCAGCGGCGGATTGACGCGGACTTGGCGGACTGACATCAGTTTGTCCCCCTGATCGTGTAGCCCTGCAGCTCCTGGAACGGATTGGGCCGCTGCCCTTGAGGGCAGATTGCGAGGTTCGCTTCGAGGCCGTCGAGGCTGACAGTGGCGCCGTCGAAGTTCAGGCCGGGCTGCAGGCCGAGGAACTGGAAGGGCCGCTGGCATTCGGTGCACTTCACGCGCACCTCGAGCATGAAGCGTCCGGAATCCTCGAGCCGCGCGACGCTGCACTCGGCCGCGAAATTGAGATGAGCACACGAGGCGGTGGTCACATTGCCCCCCTGACGGTGAGCGCCATGGCGACGTCGCGGACCCAGATCGGCTGAGCCGACAACATGAAGGTCTCGCCGGTCAGCGCCAGCAGCAGCGTGGTGCCCATCACCTCGGCGATCGCGCACGCGGCGTCGCTGGGCACTGCGTTGCCGATGCGCTCGCGCCAGGCCTGATCGCTCAGGCCGTCCAGCTCGAAGCGCTCCTCGGGATCGAATAGCGACTGCAGGGCGGCGAGTTCGAGCGTCGTGAACGGGCGGTGCCAGGTGCCGTCGAGCGCCTGAATGCGACACACGACCTTGTCGGCCGCCGCAGGTATACGCGGGTCGGCGACGCTCCACCGGCCGTTGTCGTGGCCTGCGGCCGCGCTCACCGCGCCGGCGGGCTCGTTCCACGGCGTGACGCCGTAGTGGCCGGCCGTCAGGTATGCATCGCCCTTGCCGCGCTGCATGCCGCTGCGAGGATCGGCCACCGCATAGGCGCCCTGGCCGGTGGTGCTGCCGCTGATCACGGTGCCGGCGGGCTCGCCGAAGGCGGTCACCGAGTACTTCGCGAAGGGCAGGCCGGGCTGGCGCGGATCCGCGACCGCGGTGCCGCCAGCTGACGGGCCCGTGCCGGCCGTGACCGTTGTGCCAGGCTTGTCCCAGGGCACCACGCGGAACACGTTGTTGTGGCGCACGCCGCTGGCGCGCGGGTCCTGCACTGCGTACGCCCCCGTGTCGCTTCCGCCGATGACGGTACCGGCGCTCGAATCCCATGGAGTCACCGCGTACTTGCCGAATGGCTCGCGATCCTGCGGGCCGCGCGGGTCGGCGACGCTGAAGGTGCCCTGACCGGGCGACTTCACGCCGATCACCGCGCCCATTGGCTCGGCCCAGTCGAGCACGCCGTACTGCTGGTACTGCGCGGCCGCCGCAGGCGCGCGCGGATCCGCCACCGAGAACTTGCCGTTCGACGGCAGGGACTCTCCCGCCACGGCGCCGGCCGTGGCATCCCATGGCCTGACGCCGTAGCCCGCGGCGTAGAGCTGCTGGCGCGGGTCGGCCACGGAGAACGGCCCGTTGCTCGGGCCGCTGCGCGCCGCCACAAGTTTCGAATGGTCCTCCCAGCGGGTCACACCGTAGGCGCCGGTCCCTTCCTGCGTACTGGGCACGATCAGGTAGTCGCGCAGGTGCCCGTTCTCGACGGCCAGCTTGTTCAGGCTGCGCCAGTCGCTGCCGGCCTCCACGAAGGCGAGGCGCACCCAGGTCTTCCACTGCAGCGCTGGGATGCGGTGCATCGGCCCTGCGCGCATGTCGCCGGGCATTAGCATGCGGCCGAGCACGTCGCCCACGGCGCGCAGCGGCCGCTTCTCGGGCTCGTAGAGGAACGGCGGCACCTTCTCGATGTGCCGCGCCACGAGTAGGAAGCGCTTGCGGCTCTGTGCCAGGCCGCCGAGCTCGCCGCAGTCGTGAGTCGTCTCGGCCACGGCATAGCCGTAGCTGCGCAGCAGGCTGGTGATCTGGTCGAGCAGGTGGCGCCCGCGCGTCGCGATGCGCGGCACGTTCTCGAAGACGAACAGCTCGGGCGGATCGTTCTTCCAGGCCTCGAGCATCAGCCACACGCCGCGCAGCGTGAGCCGATTCAGCGCCTGGTACTTGTCGCTCTTGCTCTTGCCCTCGGCGAGGAGGCCGCTGAAGCCCTTGCACGGCGCCGAAAGGAAGATGATGTGCGGCCGCTCCCCGCCCGCGGCGCGGTGGATGTCGGCCGGCATGGCCTCGCGCCAGCCCGCCGGCGGCGGCCGGCCGTGGAAGGCCTCAAACTGGGCCCGGTCGAAGAGGTCGAGCACGGTGCCGGTGGCGTTGGCCAAGCGGTTGAAGTCGCGGATGGCCGCGGCGTCGACGTCGATGCCGCCGATGCAGCGGAACTTCGCCTGCAGGTTGCCGACGCGCGGGTTGGCCTTGTTGAAGCCGCGCGCGCCGCCGCCGAGGCCGACGAAGGCGTGGAAGTGGCGGATCTCGACGGGCGTCATGCCGGCGCGTCCTCGCTGATGGCGACGGCCTCGCGCACCGCGTCGGCGGTGATGCCCAGGGCCTGCGCGGCGGCGCGCTCGGCCGCCTCCCGGTCCTGGCCAAGGGCGAGGGCACGCGCGAGCGCGGCCTTCACCTTCTCGATGGAGATGACGGTGAAGTCCATGCCGCTCAGTCCCTCGACGTGCCGGCGAAGATCTCTTCGGCCGTCTTGCCGCCCTTGCGGCGGCTGGTGGCGGCCGGCGCATGTTCCTTCGGCGAGTCTTCCGAGGCGCCGTTCGGGAAAGGCCACGTACCGTCCCCCGCGGCCTGGCCCGCAGCTGCATCAGCCGATACGCCGGAACCACCGCCGCCGCCGGCAGCGTCGGCTTGCTCTTGGCCTTCGGAAGCGGCGGAGTTCTCGCCGTCGGCCGACGCGGCGAAGATGTCACCGGCCTCGGGCTGATCGCCCTGGGCGCCGGCCGGCTCCTGCGGTTGCGGGGTGTCGGGCTTGCCGGCGCGGTAGCCCTTCTTCGCCGGCACGATCTCGCCGGGCGCGAGCAGCTTCACGTAGATCTCGCCCTCCGAGGCCAGGCCGGACAGCTCGCCGTAGAGGTCGTTGTCCTGGAGCTCCTCGCCGTTGTACTGCAGCGTGCCGCCCACCTTCACCGAGCCGCCCTCGTTGATCTCGTAGTGCAGGTTCGAGAGCACGACGTCGGTGAGGTCGAGGTGTTCGCCCTCGGTGCCCCAGTCCCAGATGAAGCGGTAGCCGCGCCACTTCTCGCCGCGCGCGAAGGCATAGCTGGTCGGCAGCCGCGGGTGGCGAATGTTCGGCAGCGGAATCAGCACGTCGGGCAGCGGCTGCTGCCCGTCCTTGAGCGCCTTGTTGAAGTAGTGGTGCTCGCGCAGGCCGGCCTCGATGAGGTCGAGCAGCGTGTTCTCGCCGGTGAGCGACCAGGCGAGGTCGATCGCTCGGACCTTCTCGTCGCCGTGCAGCTCGCGGCGCGGGTTCGCGTTGGTGATCAGGATCTTCGTGACTTCGGTGAGCTGAAACATGCGGTTGGCTCCGGTACGGGTTGAAAAGAAAGAGGGCGCCGCTCGCGCGGGCCGGCCGGGAATGGAGGAGGGAGGGAGGAGGAGGGAGCCCGGCCGGCTGGAATCGCCCTGGAAAGGGGTGTCAGAACGGGATTTCGTCGTCGAGCTCGGGCTCGGGCCGCTTCAGCAGCGTGCAGGCCTCGACCGGCGCGTCAGCGGTGCGCCGCATCTCGATCGCGTGGAGCACGTAGAACGACTTTCCCGGGTACACCGAGGCGAGCCGCTCCGCTTCGTGGGCCGCGGCCTTGGCGCTGTGGTGCTCGTAGCGAGGGGGACGTTCTCCCTCGGGACTCCACACCAGCCAGAATTCGAGGCGTTCCACGATCAGGCCTTCGCGGACGCGGGGAACTTGTCGAACGGCAGCTGCTTGACGTGCGAGCCGAAGAACTTGCCCTTCGACTCGGCGGCCATGAAGTCGGCGTGGAGCTTCGCTTCGCAGTTGGGATAGTGGTAGATGTTCCCGGGGCCGCGCGTGAAGGTCACCGCCAGCGTCTTGCGCGCTGCGTCGTAGCCGATCGCTGCGACCTGGTTCGATTGCACTGCCGTCAGCGGAATGGCGACGTACTCTTTTTCGGTGAAGGCGGCCGGGGCCGCATAGGTCTTGGGCATAGTTGAGCTCCAGTAGTTGCGGGGAATCAGGCCGCCTGCTTGGCCTGGATGGACTGCACGTGGGCCACGATGGCGGCCAACATGTGTGCGAAGTCGGTCTGGTGGTAGCGCGGTGCGCTGCGCTCACGACCGGCAGGTTCGAAGCCCAGGCCGCGGAGGCCCGCTTCGGTGGTGGTGAAGTGCACCAGCTGCTCGTTGATGGCACCGATGCTCAGCGTGGGCGCGCTGGCGGGAGCGGCTGCCGTGCGCACGGGCATGGGGATAACGGTGGGCGCAGGTGCAGCGGCGGGGCCGCTACTGGGCGTTGCCGACAGCGGCGTGACAGCGGCGGAGGCAGTACTTGGCGTCGGCGTGGGCGGCGTAGCAGCGGCTGCAGCTTGTGCGGCCTGTTCGCGGGCGATGCGCTGGCGCTCGGCTTCTTGCTCGCGCTCGATGCGCGCGGCCTCTTCCTTGCGGATGCGCTCGCGGTCGGCGTCGATGCGCGCCTGCTCCTTGGCCTGGTGCTCGCTGATGCGCGCTGTCACCAGCGAGATCAGGTCTTCGGGCGCCTTCTGAACAATGGCCTGGGTATCGGGGAACAGAAACACGTGCTCGGCGGCGCGGGCTCGCAGCACTTCGAGGTTCACCTGGATGCGATCGGCCGTGGCGCTCGCCGCGATTTTTGCGTTGGCCAGCGCGGTGTCGACCGCGTTCTGCATGCTGTCGAACGATCGCATGCCCTTGATGGCTCCGCCGAAGTCGACGGGAACATTCGGCATGTAGGGCTTGCCCAAGCGTGCGTTGAGCGATGCGATGTGGTCGGCCAAGCCCTTGACGCCGCCTGCGACGATCTCGCCCTTGCGCGCCAGCTTGCGGGCCTCGACCAGCTTGTTCAGTTCGAGCCGCGTGGCGCGCGCTTCTTCGGTGATGGCGTCGATGGTCTTGAACAGCTTGTCGATGCTCTCGGTCTGGCTGAGCGCATGCTCCTTCGCGGCTTTGAGGCGCGTCTCGACATCGCCGCACCACGTGACGGTCTTCGCTGCGTTGGCGAAGTCCTGGTCGGTCTGCAGGTTGCGGTTGATGCCGGCGAATACAGCCAGCGCGTGCTCGCGGTACTGCTCGAGGTTGCTGTCCGTCACCTCGCCGGTGACTTCGATGCGCAGCGCGGGCAGCGTCTCGGGCGTGCGGCCCACGGCCTCGACGACAGGTTCGGTCGGCTCGTAGGTGGTCAGGTCGTGCTC
The DNA here is from genome assembly GCF_057809595.1 of Variovorax sp. FG153. NCBI lineage: Bacteria > Pseudomonadati > Pseudomonadota > Betaproteobacteria > Burkholderiales > Comamonadaceae > Variovorax > Variovorax sp. FG153. The sequence goes on along the minus strand of NZ_JBMDKG010000056.1, from coordinate 39,124 downwards.
GAACTGGGCCCAGCCGGCACGCAGGCGCTCGAACCAGACCGGATCCGGCAGCACCCAGACGAACACCATCTTCTCGGGCGTGCCGTCGGACACCACGAAGATGAGCTTCTCGGCGCCCGTCACCATCAGGATCTGCTGGCACTGCGGCATGTGCTCATCGGAAACTTCGCCCGCAGCGACCAGCGCGGCCAGCGTTTCGTTCCACTGCTTGTGTTCGAAGGCAATGCGGTCGTCGTAGGTCAGGCCGTCACAGGAGGCCGAAGGCTTGCCGTCCGAGCAGGTGACCTGGTAGAGCTCTTCGCCGATCAGCTGCTCGATGTGCGGTCGCGCCAGCGCCTCGACCTCGTGGCCGTGGTCGAGCACGTTGACCTGCAGCCACTCGCAAAACGTCTTCGCGATGCCCGTCTTCTTCATGCGCAGCAGATCGTTGCGCGTGGTCTTCTTCGACAGGCCCAGCATGGCCGCGGCCTCGCTGGCGCCGAAGTGCTGCAGGCGGAACAGGTCCCAGGCTTCGGTGCCCTGCACCAGGTCGTGTGTTTGCTTCATGGTGACGGTCCTTCAGGCGTTGAGTTCGGCGCGGCGCTTGTCGTAGAGCGCGTGGAGTTCGGTGCGATGGGTGGCGTCGGCTACGGCCTTGATGAGGTCGGCGGCGACGTTGAGAGCGTCTTCGTCGGCAGCCTTGCTCAGCTGGTCAGCGATCTGCGCGTAGGTAGGGCCGGTGGTGCGAGGCGACTGGTGGATCGCGCGCTTCTGCTCGTCGGTGAGCGGGTGCTTGGTCTGCGCCATCGCGATGATTTGGTCCGGCGTCTTGCGGCCGGCGGCGATCACCTCGCGCCACTTCGGGAGGTTGGCGTCGAATTGGGCTGGCGGGTACGTGGCAGGTGCGGCCGGCGGGGGCGGCGGCGCTCCTGCGCCGTCGTCATCGCCCGCACCACGGCCGTCGTCGTCGGCATCGTCCTTCGTGGCCAAGCCGGTCGCGGCCAGCAGCGTGTAGCGCTGCAGGTAGGTGATGGTCGAGGCGACCTGCTGGATGCCGTTCTTCTTGCCGCTGTTGTCAGGCGCGCCGTCGAGCGACACCGACTCGCTATGACCCAGTCGATGCGTGATCGTGCAGATGACCACGATGCGGCCGCCGCCCTGCTGCAGGTCCCAGCGATGCGAGAGCCCGTGGCGCGCCATGGCCGGCACCACCACATCGGTGATGTGTGACAGCTCAGCGTGCTTGTAGCCGACGAAGCCGCCTTCCTTCGTTTCGTAGCCGACCTTCTTGCGCTTGAAGATCTCGAGCGGCTCGGCCTTGAAGTCGGCCATGGCCTTCACGAAAGCCTTACGCGCCTCGTTGGCCTCCCAGCGCTCCTGCAGCTTCATGGCGCTTTCGACCAAGTCGAGCGACGCGCCGCGACCGAGCGCTGTGAGCATCATCCCGAAGGGCGACGATTCGGGCATGTTGGAGGCCAGTGCGCCACCTTGCTGCATAGCCGGGACTGGCGCTGCGGCGGAGCGGCTGATGGTTTCGAGTTCGAGCACCTCGTGCTCGGAGGTGGTGGTGGCGTTCACAGGTGCGGGACCTTTCAACGGATGAAGAAGTGGAGGAGGAGCCCGGCCACTGCGATGCAGCCGGCGGCGACGTAGAAGGCGCGGCGCGCCAGGGTGAGGAGGGCGTCGATCGCTGCGTAGGGCTGCGCGATCGGCTCGGGCGTGTCCGAGGGGAACGCGGCGGCGCGCTGGCCGCGCGTGTTGTCGACGGCTATGCGAACAGCCATGGCGTGAACCTTTCGGCGAGGAGGAGGGCGACAACGAAGGCGCCTGCTGCGGCGCTGGTGATGACCACGGCGCGCTCGGCCAGCGGCATGCGCGCGGCCGTGCCCATCGGCACGATCACGGCGGTGCTGCTGCGCTGCGCGCCCTGCAGCTGTTCGAGGCAGCGCGCGGTGGCGCGGTCGGTGTCGTGCGTGGCATCGACGGTGCCGACGAACTGCCGCGGCGCGGTAAGGCGGTGCGCGTTCATGCCGTGGCCGCCTTCCTGTCCTGGATGCGGATGGTCAGAACAGCGATGGCATGGCACACGGCCTTCGCCTGCACGCTGTTGATCACCAAGCTGTCGCGCAGGTCGCGCAGCACGGCGAGCGCTTCTTCGTCGGTGAGGAACGGCGCGTTCATGCCGTACCCCGTCCGAACTTGATGCAGTCATTGTCGTGCTCGCCCAGCCAGTCGCCGCAGTGCGGGCAGCGCGACGAAGTCGACGCCGGTGCAGCCGTAGCCTGCGAATTCCCGGTGGCCTTGGCGATGACGGCGCGCGCGTGCGTCACGTCCGCGGTGCGCACGGTGATCGTGATCGTCTCGTCTGAGCTGTTGCGCGCGACGAAGGGCTGCAGCGCGGCGACGAGCGCGCGGCGCTCAGCGAGAGCATCGATCTGGTCTGCGACCATCCAGGGCAGGCCGCCCGAGGCCTTCGCCTCGAGGACTTCCACGGGCACGCCAGCACAGGCATTCCAGCAGGCGGCGAGGCGGCGCGCATTGGCTTCCTGCTCGTGCACGAAAGAGTTGTGGCGAAGGCCGAGGCCGCAGTGGAAGATCGCCTCGTCGCGAAAGCCGGTGTTGATCGTTCCCATCAACGAGGCGTGCTTCATCACGCCGTCGGTGTTCTTGGTGTCGCTCACGATCCCAACTCCAGGTCGAGTTGCGCGAAGTGCAGGGCGAACAGCCGCGCCGCGGCATCGCCATCCACCGTCTGCACGCTGATCGCGGCCTTCACCGCCGCCGCCAGCACGTGCATGCTGTCGAAGAGGAAGTGCGGGCCGTTCACAGCGCACCACCGTGGCGGAGGTCCAGCTCGAGCGCGCTGCGCTGCTGGTCCTGCTGCAGGAGGCCGGTGTCCTTGGCGGCCGCGTAGGCGCTGTCGAAAGCCGCGAGCTGCTCCTCGGAGAACTCGAAGGCGTCGGGGTGGCGCTTGACCTCGGCGCGCTCGCGGCGCGCGTCACGGCGCCGCGACAGGTTGGACTGCGTGAAGCGGCTCATCACGCGGCCACCGGCTCTTTGGCGATGTAGCAGCCGTTGACCACTTCCATGTGGTCGCGCAGCCCCAGCTCGTCCATCACGGTGACCAGTTCACCGAGGGTCTTCTTCGTCGCCGAGCGCATCACGCATGCCAGCGTGGCGGCGGCGTAGTGCGGTGCCGATTGGGCGGTGTTCACCGCCTTCTGCACCTCTCGTTGCTCTGCCTTGTTCATGCCCATCTCCTTGTCGATGGGATTTATTGAACCACAGTTCAAAAGCAAATACAACTAGAGTTCAGATTATTTTTAACCGTGGTTCATTTTGGCCCGGCTAGCTGGGCCGACTCCGTGGCTCGCGTCGTGCGTTGACGTCTGACGGTCGCTGGCTCTGCATCGGTCGAAGATCGCGCCATGCAGCCCCTCCGTCACCTAGCCGTCACCGTCATCCAGTCCGCCGACAAGGCCTACCGCTGGCGCGTGGCCGAGCTCACGCCCGATGGGAAGTGGTTCACGCTCGATGAGCAGCAGGGAGGCGAGAAGACTTACAGCGCGGCCATGGCGGCCGGCCTGGTGCAGCTACAGGGGATGGTCGAAAACCTGGCGGTCGGGCCGCGCGAGGAGGATCCGGACGCGCCCCCTCCAAAGCGGAAGGGCGGGCTGTTCGGGTTTGGGTTCGGCGTGCCGCGGTCGTAAAAAAGCCCGCGCGCGGCGGGCTTCGACAAGCAAACTCTGGCTACATGCCGAACTTCTTGAGCAAGGCCGGCAGCAGTTGCGCCAGGAGGATGGCGCTGACCACCCACATGATGATGCTGTTCTTCGCATCCGTTAGATCGGCCTTAGTTGCGTAGTGCTTGATGAACTCGTCTTGCTTGGCCTCGATGCGAATGAGCCGCTCACGGGTCTCCCGGGCGGCATCTTCGAGGGCTTTGACACGGGGTTCCATGTCGTCATTATCCGGCGGCTTCGGTCCTCCTGTGCCACCTTCTCGGCTGGCCCGTTGCACACGGCTACGAGCTTCATCGATGTTCGATATCGAGCTCACGGCTACAAATTCCAAATGCGCACGAGCTTCTTTAACGACTCTGCGGCCTCGTTCATATCCGAGGAATATTTTTCCTGCTCACTCCATTCCAGTTTGGAAATTAATTTCCCCATGGCGGAATGAAGGGAAAAAATGGCTGACGCCATTGCCAGTTGAGCTTCAGTCGGAGAACTATTTTCCTGCATTTTTTATTAGCGTGGAACGCCCCATTAGGGTTTGTGTTGCATCGGCGCTTGTTTAGGCTAGAGGCTCACACACATCACAAAGGATAGGTAATGGACCAAAGTCGTGCCGCACCACACGCGGACAAGTCAAAATCGCTGCGCGAACGTGCGGAAATGCTGGTCCGCCTCTCCGAGCAGACCGGATTGCCCTTGGACAAATCCGGATCTTTTGCCCTCAACGAAGCAATCGAAGCAGTCCAGCGCGAGAAGGCTGCTTCACTCTAGTGGCAAGCCCGCATTCCTTGCAATCGTGGCAAGCATCCGTCTGCGTTGCGATGCTGCTGTATTGAGTGCCTCCGCAGCCGCTTCTAGCCGCTCATTGAGCCTTGTTACCGTATGGGGGTCTATCGGTTCGTTATCTTCAGGGTCAAGCGTTACGATCAAGACATTTCGGTTTCCCTGAAACGATAGGCTCCCGTACTCAAGTTGCTGAAGCAGCTCAGGTGAAAGGTCTTCATCGAGGTTAAATGCAACCTGATCATTGCTGACGGTTTGTTCGCTATTAACAGAAACAATTTTCACAGTCTTCTCCTTAATTGCAGTTATAGGTGTTGCCGGCCCGCACGCAGAGGTGTCCATCGGGGCCGAGGAGGTTTCCGCCGGCGACCCGGTTGTAGCGGATGCCGTTCGTGTCCCAGCAGCCGGCGCGATCGCACGATGCCAGCTGGGGCGCCGCTTGGCGCGCGGCCTCCGCGGCGGCGCGGCGACGCGCAGCATCGAGTGCCAGTTCGGCTCGGCGTCGGTCTTCCTCCGCACGGATGGTGTTTGTCCCGCCGGGCCCGTCGGGGCCGTTGTTGATGATCCCGCCGCCGAAATCTCCGCGCGCGCCGCTTGTCGGTTCCTGGATGATCCTCGAGGCGTTCTCGATGCTCCGCATGTTCCGTTCGCGCCCGTAGACCTCGTTCTCCCAGCGCCGGTCGGTGGCATCGGCGCCGAGCACGCGCGCCGCACTCTTCGCGCTGGTCGGGCAGGGCTGATCGCTGAAGGAGGTCTTGCCGGCGGCGTCGACGCAGCGATGCACCTGGGCATGCGAAGTCAGCGTCAGGCCGAGAAGTAGCAAGGTCAAACAGTTCTTGGATGTCATGGCAGCTCTCCGGAATCAGCCGTCGTCTGAATCCCGGCTACGCTGACGTGCCCGATCGGCTGCGGCGTTCAGTCGATCTAGCATCGCTCGATCCGCTGCGTTCAAGCTGAGGTCCTGCAGGTGACGAATGGCTCGATCAAACTCGTTCCAATGCGTGAGTTCTCGCTGATCGAGCTTCTTGATGTCCGCCTTAATCGAAAAGGCGTACGCCACCGCAAAGATGGCAACGATGATGGCGAGAACCTCCATGTCGCGCTCCTAGTCCTCTAAAGGCCGCCTTCTCCGGCAACGTGCACCACCCGCCCGATGATTCGCACTAGCTCGACGGTATCCGCGCTCAGCTCGATTGCCGGGTAGGTGTCGTTGTCGGACTTGATTTTCAGCCCTCCACCAGGCAGCCGATACAGGCGCTTCACGCGCTCGCCGCCGTCGTACCAGAGTGCGTAGACCTTCCCGTCGATGACCGTTGTCTGCGACGTGTCGACCACCAGCGCGTCGCCCCTGTGAATTCGATCCTCCATGGAGTCGCCGTCGGCGACCATCGAGGCGAGCTTTTTGGGCTTCAGCTGCTTCTTGCGGATCCAATCTGCGCGAAAGGCCTGCGGCTGCTTGTCCACGAACTCAATCTCCACTTGCTCGTGGCCAGGCCCGGCTGAAAGTTTTATATTCAACCTTGGGATCAGGACGAACTCGCCTGCTGGTAGATCGTCCTCGTGCTCCCACGCGAGCACCGGCTGCATAGACGGTGGCGGCGAGTCCATGGGGGCAGGTTGCGGCGCCGCGGCCAGCCCCGCAGCCGGCGGGGTCATCTCTCCGATGCCTTCACTCAGCCAGTCGCTGGAGACCCCAAGGAATTCAGCAATTTTCCTGTTGTTCGGCGCGGCCTGGCTCTTGGTCTTGCCGTCGTAGACCTTTTTGAGGGCTTGGTAGCTCAGCCCTGTAGCGGCAGCAACGGCGCTCACCGTGCTGCCTGCATGCTTCAGCGCCGCCTGAAATCGTTCGGAAAGTTCAACCATCGTTGTGATCGTCTCATGACGAAGGTGAACCGAGGTTGTGTTTTGCATTGAACTGTAGTTCAATGTCGGAATGCTGAAGTCAAAAGCCATTGAACTGCTGGGCGGCACTACCGCCTCCGCCGCCGCCGCCATCGGCGTGACCTACCAAGCTGTCGACAAGTGGCCAGAGGATCTCCCACCTCGCATAGAGGACCGCGTCCTCGCGGCGCTTGCCCGGAAGCACCTGTCGCCCGAACTCCGCGGCGAACGTGCAGCCGCCGACGACTCCACCCAGCAGGCGGCCTGAGATGCGCAGCACCCAGAAGAAGGGCCCGCGCACGCGCGCCGTGAAGCTGATGCATGCGGCGCGGCCGGACGGCAATGTGATGCGCGCAGCAGCGCGCGCCCAACTGGCGCTGGAATCTGCGCGGCTACTCGAGGCGATGTACTCGGCCGGTGCCGCCTCTACCACCGTCGCCGTAATGGACGCGATGTGGCGGAACGCCCAGCGCCGCGAGCCGCCGGAGCCGGAGCCCTCGATCCAGAGCAACACCCAGAAGCCGCGCCCTGGTGGTGGATTTAGTTCTCGCTCTCCCAAGGGAACATCTTCTTCCGAAGCGCGCGAACAGCTTCTGGGTCTTGATGGTCCGCTGCATCTTGCAATGAGCGCACAAACGCTCGCAGGTAGTCCTTGGCAACGTCCGGCAGTGCCTTCCCGGTGTCCCCATTCTCCAGATGCGCGTTCAGAAAGTGATCGAGCAGGAACTGGCAGTCCGCATGGCGGGGGTGCGTCGAAATGATCGCCATCAGCGCAATCATCAATCCCCGGCGCTCGATCCGCAGCGTCGACACATCGTTTCGCAGTACTCGCAGGTCTTCCTCGAGCTTCGCGATTCGCTCTTCCATGTTGTTCGCCCCTCGCGGGGTCCTTGTTGTGGTGACTGGGATTCTGCCCCGCGAGGGCGCGGACACCTCGGAGGTCTGACCCGTGTTCGACCTCATCAACCAGCTTCCCGTCGGTGTGCAGGCCCTGTTCTTCGTCGGCGCACTGGTGATCGGCGCCTGCACCGGCGGCCTCTATCTCGATGACGTCGCTCGCCGGCGCCGCGCCCGCGACGCGGCGCTGCTCGGCGTGAAGGCGCTCGAGCAGCTCAAGCGCTAGGTCACCGATATGCACCCAGCCATCCGTGTCTTTTCTGACGTGTCCGTCGCTCGCGCTGCTTGCCAGCGGGGTGCCTCCCAAGGCATCGGCAAAGGCGTTCGGGCACGTCAGAAAGGGCATGTTTTTCGGGTTCGACATGCCTTCAGTTTTGTCCCGTGCCAACGGGTCATTCAACAGGTAATCCCATTTGATTTCTTCATAGAGGCACCTATGGAACAGCTGCAGCTCGCGCTGCTGGGGAGGCTCGACGCGCCAAGCGTCGTGGACCCGAGATTGATCGCCAAATGCACCACCTACCGCGACGCCGTGAAGCTCTGCTGGGAGCTGCGCCGCGTGCGCAACATGACGAAGTCGCAGCTCGCCGAGCGCGCCGGCCTCTACGCGCCGCACGTCACCACCTACCTGCGCGACAGCAAGCGCCAGCGCGATCTGCCCGGCTGGGCCGTGCGCGGCTTCGAGTGGGCCTGCGGCAATACCGCCATCTCCCAGTGGCACAACGTCGGCGCGAAGCTGGCGGTGGTCGAGGAGATGTCCTTCCTGCGGGCCGCGGCATGAGCGCCAGCGGCCAGCTCCTGGCGCTGCTGCGCGCCATCCACGAGCACGCGCCGCTCGACGGCACCGGTGTCAGTTACACCCAGATGTCGGCGATCACCGGCATCCCGTACCGGCTGCTGATGGCGAAGACGTCGCACCTGAAGGCGCGCGGGCTGATCGAGCGTGCGAACCCCGACGCTCCGAACCGCGATCAGGCTTTCTTCCTCGCCACTGCCGCCGGCCGCGCGCTGCTGACGCCGCCTGCCGCCGAGCCAATCACGGGTGAAACGATGGTGGCCGCCGCGATTCGCGCGCGGCCGGCGCTCGCGACTGTGTGGGGAGCGGCGTGATGGAGTACTCGGAGTTCCTCCGTTCCAAGGTCCAGGTCGCGCAGTCGCTGGGCTTCGAGATCGCCGACAGCGACGTGAATCCGCTGCTGGCACCGTTCCAGCGCGCGACTGTGCGCTGGGCCGTGGCCGGCGGGCGCCGCGCCATCTTCAAGCGCTTCGGCCTCGGCAAGACGTTCGACCAGATCGAGATCGTGCGCATCGTGCGCAACCGAGCCGGCGGCATGGGCCTGATCGTGCTGCCGCTGGGCGTGCGCCAGGAATTTCTGATCGACGCCCGCAAGCTCGCCACCGGCGACGACCCGAAGTTCTCGGACGCGCAGCGCGCCGAGCTCGCGGCATGGCAGGCCGCGGGCCCGGGCCGCGTTCCAAAGCTGAAGTTCGTCCGCTCAATCGATGAGTGCGACGACCCCGAGGGCGTCTACATCACGAACTACGAGACGGTACGCGACGGGAAGCTCGACCCCGAGAACTTCACCGTGACCAGCCTCGACGAGGCCGACTGCCTGCGCGGCTTCGGCGGCAGCAAGACCTTCCGCGAGTTCATGGCGCTGTTCGCTGGCGATGACCGGCGCAACATGCACCGCCGCGTGCGCCGCGGTGGCGTGCCCTACCGCTTCGTCGCCACGGCGACGCCGAGCCCGAACGAGTACGTCGAGCTGCTGGCGTACTGCGCCTACCTCGGCGTGATGGACGTGGGCCAGGCCAAGACGCGCTTCTTCAAGCGCAACAGCGAGAAAGCCGACCAGCTCACGATCCACCCGCACAAGGAACGCGAGTTCTGGCTGTGGATGGCGAGCTGGGCGCTCTTCGTGCAGCTGCCGTCGGACCTCGACCCCAGCTTCTCCGACGAGGGCTATGTACTCCCCGAGCTCGATGTGCGCTGGCACGAGATCCCGAGCGACCACAGCGAGGCCGGCGCCGACTCGCGCGGCCAGGGCTTGATGTTCAAGCACCAGGCCATCGGCGTCGTCGATGCCGCGCGCGAGAAGCGCGACAGCCTTCCGGCCCGGCTGGCCAAGCTGCAGGAGATCCGCGCCGAGGACCCCGCGGCGCACCGCGTGATCTGGCACGACCTCGAGGCCGAGCGCCATGCGATCGAGCGCGCCATGCCGGAGGTGGTCACCGTCTACGGCTCGCAGGAGCTGGAGGAGCGCGAGGCCTCGGTCATCGCGTTCGCGAACGGCCAGATCCGCGAGCTCGCGGGCAAGCCCGTGATGCTTGGCGCCGGCTGCAATTTCCAGCGGCATTGCCACTGGGAGGTGTTCCTCGGCATCGGCCACAAATTTAAAGACTTCATCCAGGCGATTCACCGCGTGCAGCGCTTCCTGCAGGAGCACACGGTGCGCGTCGACCTGATCTACACGGAAGCCGAGCGGGAGGTTCGCCGCAACCTCGAGCGGAAGTGGCAACAAGACATCGAGCTGAGGCAAAAGATGAGCGAGATCATTCGCACCTACGGGCTGTCGCGCATTGCGATGGCCCAGACCCTGGCGCGCGCGATGGGCGTGCCCCGCGTGGAAGTGCAGGGCCCGGGCTACACGCTGGTCAACGAGGACTGCGTGCAGGAGACCCGCCGCATGCCATCCGACAGCGTCGGCCTGATCCTGACCTCGATCCCGTTCTCGACGCAGTATGAGTACTCGCCGAACTACGCGGACTTCGGGCACACCGACACCAACGAGCACTTCTTCGAGCAGATGGACTTCCTGGTGCCCGAGCTGCTGCGCGTGCTGCAGCCGGGCCGGGTGGCGGCGATCCACGTCAAGAACCGGATCGTGCCCAGCGGCATGGTTCCCGGCGTCGGGTTCCAGACCGAGTACCCCTTCGACCTCGACACCGTGGCGTGCTTCCGCCGGCACGGCTTCCACTTCGTCGGCCGCAAGACCATCGTGACCGACGTCGTGCGCGAGAACTCGCAGACCTACCGCCTGGGCTGGACCGAGCAGTGCAAGGACGGCTCCCGCATGGGCTTCGGCATGAACGAGTACCTGCTGCTGTTTCGAAAGGCCCCGACGGACGCCAGCCGCGGCTACGCCGACGTGCCGGTGGTGAAGGACAAGGCGAAGTACTCTCGCGCGCGCTGGCAGGTCGACGCGCACGGCTTCACGCGCTCGAGCGGCGATCGTCTGCTGCAGCCCGAGGACATGGTTGGCATGCCGGCTGACCAGATCTTCAAGCTGTTCAAGGCGCATTCCCTGCGCGAGGTCTTCGACTTCGAGCACGACGTGCGTCTCGGCGAGGCCCTCGCCGCCAAGGGCATGCTGCCGCCGTCTTTCATGCTGCTGCAGCCGCAGTCCTGGCACGACGACGTCTGGACCGACATCACGCGCATGCTGACCCTGAACAGCGCGCAGTCGGCGGCCGGGCGCGAGATGCACCTGTGCCCGATGCAGTTCGACATCGCGGACCGCGCAATCACCCAGTACTCGAATGCCGGCGACGAGGTCTACGACCCCTTCGGCGGCTTGATGACGGTGCCGTACCGCGCCCTGAAGCTCGGCCGGCGCGGTCGCGGGTGCGAGCTCAGCCCCAGCTACTTCGCCGATGGCGTGCTGTTCTGCGAGTCGATGGCCCGCGAGCTCAGCACGCCCAGCCTGTTCGACCTCGAGGAGCTCGCGGCATGACACCGGTCCAGGTCAAGATCCTGCGCCGATGCGAGCACATGATCCAGGCCGAGGGCCTGGGCATCGAGATCTGCATGCTGCTGGGCGACCGGCCCGGCGCGCAGCGCCACCGCCGCGAGATGGAAGCACTGATCGCGGCGCGCGGCGCCGCAATCCAGCAGGCCGAGGAGGAGGGCGACAGCTACTTCGCCGCCGCCGGCGCCGCCGCGCGCATACAGGCCGAGGCCAGGGAGGTCGTGGGTGGCTGAGAGCTGGATCAAGATGCGCGCCAGCTTGCTGACCAATCCGAAGGTCATTCGAACAGCGCGGGCGCTGCTCGAGGACGCCGCGTTTCAGGACTGGTTCGGCATCACGCTGCGTCACGCTCCGTCACGCGACGCGTCACGCAACGTCACGGACCGTCACGAAATGGGCGTGACTCATATCGCCGATTTCGTCACGGACCGTCACGCTCAGCGTCACGCGATTGACGTGACGATCGTTACGCGGATCGTTGTCGGAGCATCCGTTCCACTGTGGTCGCAGGCGAATGATTGCGCTGGCGAAGACGGCGTGCTTGACGGTGCCAGCCTGTTCGAGATCGACACGATGTCGGGCGTTCCTGGCCTGGGGAGGGCGATGCAGTCGGTGGGCTGGATTGAGCTTCTTCCCAATGAAAGTGGCGTCCGATTTATCAACTTCGATGAGCACAACACGGTCGGCGAGGCACGTTCCACCGGCGCGAAGACCCCGGCCCAACGGCAGGCCGAACGCCGCAAGAGGCTCAAGGAGCAGGCCGCTCTCGACGGCTCCGAAGGCGTCACGGAACGTCACGTGACAGAGCGTGACGGAAAGCGTGACGCGTCACGTGACACCGTCACCACAGAGAAGAGAAGAGTAGAGAAGAAAAGAAGAGGAGCTAAAGCTCCTTTGTCGGCAGACAACCTGCCGACGTGGATGACCGGGCTCGTCTCGCTGTACCACGAGGTGCTGCCCGAGCTGCCCGGTGTCCGGGTCATGGACAAGGGCCGCGACCAGGCGCTGCGCGACTTCCGCGACTGGGTGCTGACCTCGAAGCGGCAAGACGGCACGCCGCGTGCGACGAACGACACCGAGGTGCTGGACTGGGCCCGCGAGTACTTCGGCCGCGCCCGCAACAACGACTTCATCATGGGTCGCGGCCCGCGCTCGCCCGACCATCAGAACTGGCGCTGCAGCATCGAGTACCTGCTGTCGAGCCGCGGCATGAAGAAGGTCATCGAGGAAACGGCGGATCAGCCATGAACGACCGCACCGACGATCGCCTCTTCACGCCGATCCAGCTCTCGAGCCCGGAATCGGAAGGGCCGCTGCTCGGCGCGCTGCTGCTCGACAACGGGGCCTGGGACCGCGTCGGCGATCTCCTCGCCGAAGCCGATTTCTTCTCGCACGCCAACCGGCTTGTCTTCGGCGCCATCTCGGCCCTGATCGGCTCCTGCAAGCCGGCGGACGTCTTCACGGTGTTCGACCAGCTGCAGCGGGCCGGAAAGGCGGACGACGCCGGCGGGCTGGCCTACCTGCACAGCCTCGCGCAGTACATGCCGGGCCCGGCGAGCGTGCGCCGCTATGCCGAGATCGTGCGCGATCTCGCACTGCGCCGCCGGCTCATGGCGGCCAGCAGCTCCATCGTCGAGTTGGCGCACCAGCGCCACGTCGGCTTCGAGGAGACGCTGGAGCAGTCGACTGCGCTGCTGACGCAGCTCTTCGGCGCGCAGGGGGACGACGACTGGCAGGCGATCGGCTCGGGCGTCACGCAATTCCTCGATCGCGTCACGGCGCAGGCCGACGGGTCCGCTCCGGAAGAATGCATTGCGACCGGACTCGGCGATCTGGATGCCCGACTCGACGGCGGGATGCGCGACGGCGAGCTGATCGTGATCGGCGCGCGGCCCGGGATGGGAAAGAGCGCGTTGGCGCTGACGATCGGGTTGACGGTCGGGCTCAACACCGGCCGCACGGTGGGCATGTTCTCGATGGAGATGCCCAAGCGCCAGGTCGTGGCGCGCGCTATGTCGCAGCTCGCGCGCATTCACCTCAGTCGCATCAAGCGCGGCGAGCGCCTGAAGGACTACGACTGGCCGCAACTCACCGGCGCCGCGGAACTGCTGGCCAAAGCGAATTTCCACGTCAGCGACCGCGGCGGCCTCAACATCAACCAGGTCCGCGCGTCGGCGCGGGGCCTGCTGCGCCGCAACGGCCGCATGGGCGCGCTGATCGTCGACTACCTCGGCCTGATGAGCGGCACCGATCCGAAGATGCCCCGCGTCTACCAGATCGAGGAGGCCACGAAGGGGCTGAAGAGCCTGGCCAAGGAGCTCGGCTGCCCGGTCCTGCTGCTGTGCCAGCTCAACCGCGCCGTCGAGCAGCGCATCGACCAAATGCCGGTCCTCTCGGACCTCCGCGATTCCGGAAGCATCGAGCAGGACGCCGACGTCGTGATGTTCGTGCACCGGCCCTACGCGGCCAAGCCGGGCCTCGATGACGAATGGAAGTACTACGCCAAGGTCTCCGTCGCGAAGCTGCGCGACGGTGAGCCCGGCGTCATCGACCTCATGTACGTCGGCGAGAACACCCGGTTCCAGGACTGGCCCGCCGAGACCCCTATCCCCACCAGTCAAGTGCGCGTCGCGCGCACATCGAAAGGAGACCTGTGATTCTTCAATTCCACGTGCCGGGCCAGCCCTACGGCAAGGGCCGCCCGCGCATCGGCAAGGTCGGCGGCCACGCCCGCATGTTCACGCCCGAGAAGACCGTCAACTACGAGAACCTCGTCAAGTACTCGGCGCAGCAGGCCATGGCCGGCGTGCCTCTGATCGAGGGGGCCTGCGACGTCAAGCTGCGCATCGACTGCCAGATCCCGGCGAGCTGGTCGCAGAAGAAGCAGCGCGCCGCGGCCGCCGGCGAGATCCGACCGACCAGCAAGCCCGACGCCGACAACGTCATCAAGGCCGTCTTCGACGCGATGAACGGGGTGGTGTGGAAAGACGACGTCCAGGTGGTCGACATCGCAGTGTCGAAGTTCTACAGCCTGGCGCCCGGCGTCGGCGTGCGCGTCGAGCTGCTCGGCGCCGCGCCAGCTGTCCAGGGCGACCTGCTGGGAGCGGCGGCGTGAGGATCATCAGCCGGGGCGAAGTGCCCGATCTCAAACCGATCCGGTTCGATTGCACCCATTGCAAGACCGTTTTCGAGGCCACACGCCAAGAGGCGAAGCGCGTCTCTGACCTGCGGAATGGCGATTACTGGGAGGTGCGCTGCCCCGTGTGCACGCGCCAAGTCACGAAGGTGCTGCGCTCGTGATTCAGCTCGCACTCGCATTCTTCGGGCTCAGCGCCATGTGGATGGCGATGGGCAAGAGCGCGCGGGCCAGGAAATGGGCTCCGCTCGTCGGACTTTGCGGTCAGCCTTTCTGGCTGGCCTTTGCCGTGCAGACCAGCGCATGGGGCCTGCTGGCCCTGTCGCTCGCGTACAGCTTGGTCTATGTGCGCGGCGCTTGGCTGCAATGGAGGAACGCATGAACGCTTTCGAGTGGCGCGGCCAGCCTGCGCAAATCAAGGTCGAGGACACCAGCGCTCGGCGGCACAAAGGGGGCAAACGCGGGTTGCTTGCCTCTCCGCTCAGCTCAAGTTGGAGCCGAGCAGTTGCGCAGTGCGATCTGCAGGGCAGGGTGCTGCGCACATATCCGAGCATTCAGTCTGCAGCGCGCGATCTTCGCGTGCGGCCGGACCATATCGGCCGGTGTATCGATGGAAAGATGAGCAGTGCTGGAGGATTCGTCTTCAAGGCGATGGCTCCGATGAAGGACCATCTATGACCAAACCCTCTGCCATCCTCATCATGAAGGCTCAGCCGCTCGAGGCCTGGAGCGAGCGCGACCTGTCCGTGGTGCGCCGCTTTATCTTCGACGGCATCCGCGGGCTCAACGCACAACACGAGGCCCGCTGGCGCCGGCTCTGGGGCCGGATCTGGAAGGCCGAGCCCGGCCAGGTCTTCCAGCTCGACAACGTGGTCGAGCGCTCGGGCCCGTTCCACCGCATGCACATGGGCATGGAGCAGCGGCTGTTCGAGAGCCAGGAACGCTGGGGCCAGATGGAGCCCTTCCGGAACTGGCTGAAGACCGGGGCAGGGTGGGGCGAGTACCAGCGCCACGACGGCGGCCCCATGAAGTTCGTGCCGCGCAGCACAGCCTACGAGCACTGCAGCGACGACGAGATGCGCGAGGTCCACGAGGCGATGGTGGCGTTCCTGCGCACCGGCTACGCGCTGCGCCGGCTCTGGCCGCACCTCCCCGATCCGAAGCGACACGAGATGCTCGAGACTGTGCTGGCCGACCGCCGCGAGGGAGCGACGGCATGAAGGCGCGCACGATCGCGCGCCGCGCGCCGCACCAGCATCGCGATTCTGATCGCGTCCGCTCCACGCCGGTACCGACGGCCGCCTTCCGGATGCCGGCGGCGATCGGCGCCGCGCCGGCGCCCGCGCGTCCGAAGACGAAGCGGGCCAGGAACCCGCACCTTCTGGCGATGGTTCGCGGGCGGCCGTGCCTGCTGCTGGTGCCGGGAATCTGCGTTGGCGGCACCGACACCACCGTACCGTGCCACAGCAACCTCATCCGGCACGGCAAGGGCCTGGCCCGCAAGGCCAACGATCAATACCACGTGCCCGGCTGCGTGGCTTGCCATCGGTGGCTTGACCAAGGCCCGGCGCCTGCCGAGACGAAGCTGGCCACCTTCATGCGCGCGCACGCCGACCAAGTGCTGCACTGGCGCGCGGTGCTGGCCGACATGTCGCTGCCGCAGCGCGACCGCGATGCCGTGCGCTGGGCCCTCGACCTCCTCAACGCGACCCCCGTGGTCCTGTTCACGCCATGAGCGCCGCCCTCACACCCAAGCAGGCCGACGTGCTCGCGTTCATGCGCGAGTTCTTCGCCGAGAACGACCAACTGCCGGCCGGACCGGAGATCGCGCGCCATTTCGGCTTCCGAAGCACGAACGCCAGCTTCGAGTACCTCGTCGCGCTGGAGAAGAAGGGCTGCATCGAGCGCAACGCCGTCGGCCGGTACCGGTTCACCAGGAGCACGCCGTGCAGCGACGCCGGAACCCAGGGCTGAGCCTCTTCGAGCGCGCCATGATCGAGAAGGAGTGGCACGCCACCACCGTCACGGCGCGCATCCACGCGCTGATCGGCGACAGCAGCGAGGGCATGGTCAACGCTGCCGGCCGCGTCTTCTTCGTGGTGCTGGGCGCCGCGGTGGCCGAGCACAGCGATGCCGAGGCGCCTGACCTCCGCATCATCCGGGGCGCCGTCAATGCCGTCTTCGACCAGGCCGGCAGCCCGACCATCCCCGCCGCGCGGCGCGCCTCGATCGACAGCGGGCTGCGCGCGGCCGAGCGCCTGGTGCCGACCTTCGCGCGCCGCAGCCTCACCGATTCCGCGTGCGAGCTCGAGCTGAAGCTGCGCGGCCACCACGTCCACATGAGCGACTTCGCCGCGGTGTTGGCGAACCTCGCGCCCCAACACGCCACTCCCACCACCGGAGCCCGATGAACCAGAAGCCACCACCGCCGCAGCGCCGCAACGTCGGCGAGCTGGTCTACCAGACCATCCTGGACCTGCACAACGCCGGCCGGGTCGCGACGCGCCCCGTCGTCAAGGAGATGACGGGCCAGAGCTACAGCGTGGTCGATGACCACGTGAAGCGGATGCTCGAGGACGGCCGGCTGCGCCGTGTCGCGCCCGGAGTCTTCGAACCGGTCGAGGACCTGCCGCCGGCGCAAGCCATCTCGCTGACCGTGCTGCCCAACGGCATGGCCAAGCTCGAAGTCGGCGACGTCTGCCTCGACCTCAATCCTTCCGACCAGCGCCGCATCGGCTCGCTGTTCCGTGGCAGCGCCGAAGAGCTGGCCGGCCTGCAGAACGCGCGCGAGCTCGCCGACAGCGTGGCGGAACTGCGCCGGCACCAGGTCGCGGCCGCGGCGCGCGAGAAGGACCGCGACGACGTCCTGCGCAAGCTGCAGGGCATCCCCGAGCAGACCGAGATCACCTTCACATAACCGGCCGCGAGGCCACAACCCCGGGCTCCGGCCCACTTCAACCAGGAGAAGACCATGAACCTCAACCACCCCCACGGCCTCGCGGTAGGCCGTGCCATCCCCGCCGGCGCCGAACAGCCGCGCGAGCGCGAGATTCCCGACCTGCTCGGCCAGCTGATGGGCGCCGCGGAATCCGCGTCGACGTCGCTCGACATGCTGGTTAAGCGCATCGACCCCGTGCTGCGCTCGGCGAGCCCAACAGCGGGCGATACCGGAAGCCAGATGGCCGCCTACACCGGCCTCGGCAGTCAGCTCTACAACGTGCTGCAGCGCGTGCGAGGCCTAGACGCGTTGGCCCAGGACGCCCTCGGCCGCCTCGAGCTGCCCTGAGGGCTGGCACCCCAGTAGGGATTGGGCGTGCGGCAGGGCAGCAAGAAGATTCCGGCCTGTCAACACATCGAGGCCACCATGACCACCACCGTCCACATCGCCATCACCGGCAACAAGCAGGTCACCGTCGAGACCCAGTCTGGCGTGACGCTCCTGCAGCCCGGCGCGCACCATTCCTTCTTGGTCCACGGCCGCGGCGAGATCAAGGTCAGCGAACACGGCGAGTTCGTGACCGCGCCCGAGCTGCCGCTGGTGCGCCCGCACGAGCCCACCGCCAGCGCCTGATCACCGGCAGGGTCCGCCGCGCGTGCACCGTGCGGTGGCTAAGCGGGCGCGCCCGACCTGGCCGGTGACCGGCACCATTCTTCCCCGCCATGGCAAGGGGTTCCCGCCGGTAGCCGCGGCACCACTTCGGAGGTTTCCCCCCATGGCTCACGCCCGATCGTCCCGCTCCATCGCCTTCCTCATCGCCGGCTGCATGCTGGCCGTGGCCGGCGCCTGTTCCACCGCGTTCCACCAGGTGCATCGCATCGTGGTCGCTGCGCGCGACTTCGCGATCGAGGCCGCGCGCGCCGTGGTCGAGAAGTTCGAGCAGCCGGCGCTGCGCCTGACCGCCCGCCCGGTCGAGCTGGTGCAGGCCTGCGCCCACGCCCTGAGCCTGGCCAAGCGCGAGCGCCCCCGCTTCATGCCGGGCTGGCGCATGTGCCCGTCGATCTGATCAACCCTGAAGGGAAAGCCGCTGCCGCAAGAGCAGCGCCGGAGGCAACCGGCAACCATGAAGCATGCGGCTTGCCATCGGGGGATCCTGGTGGAGCGCACAGGCCGCATCCTTGATGGTGATCCGGGTTCGAATCCCGGCTGTCGTGCCAACGCGCGGCGGGCCAAGGAGCTGCAGCAGGCCTCTCCCATCAACCATTGCGAGACAAGCGCAGCGCTGCTCCTCCACGCCTAGGTCGGACTGATGGCCCGAATAGGCAGCGCCAGCGGACCCTCCATTTCGCGCGCCAGCGCGCGGCCCAGGGTGTAGTGGGTCGGAAGTATCGGCCGTGAACCTGCGGTCTGGCGAAAGGGGAATGGCGGGGATATTGATCCCACCGGGCGCGGCCAGCGGCGCCCACCCGTTATGCCCTGAGCAACTCGCGCGCCAACACGGCGAACAATGCAATCGCCAGGAGCTTTCCCGAATGTGCGCGCCAGATCGACGCCAGCACCAGCAGCACCGTGACCGTAAGGACAATCTGCCACAACGGGATCAGATGGCCGCTTTCTCCTCGCCAGCCTCGACCCCAGGCAGAAGCTGTGGTCAGCACCAGCGCCCCGGTAAGTAGGCGGGCAAGAGGGAAGATGGTGCCACCGTCAGTGCACTGGCAAGCCGAGCTTCACCAGAAATCCGACGTCCTCGCGGTGAAGGACCTGTTTCGCAGCAGCCTCAGCCTCAGTCGAGGCTGCATGGTAGGCGTCTGCATCGACGACTTCCTGTGGGAACAATGATTTCTCTCCCTCCAGTGACCGCTTTGCATTTGCGAGGAAGCAATCGCGCACTCGTTGGGCGCCCCCGAGCCTGCTTTCCAGCACCAGACGGAACTTGCCGCTGGCCGCGGTGAGCTGATCAGGCAGCACGCCTTCGGCGATGACCATCACGTCGTATTGATTCTGCATACCGTGAGTCTAGGGGCGTGCAACACCCACCCCCACTAGGGTTTCCAGTATCCAGGGCGGTTGGTAACCATACCGGCCATGGATACCAACACCGTCAAGACACCACCCGATTGGGTAGCGATCGAGCGCGACTACCGCGCCGGTGTGAAGTCCGTCCGCCAGATCGCTTCCGAGAACGGGATCACTCATGGCGCGATCAACAAGCGGGCCAAGCGCGACGTGTGGACCCGGGACCTCAAGGCCAAGATCCAGGCCAAGGCCGACGCCATCGTGTCGAAGGCCGTATCCAGCGAGGTATCCGCCGCCAAACGGCAGAGCGAAAGCGCCGTCGTCGACTCGAACGCGCACCTGCAGGCAAACGTGCGCCTGCGGCACCGGTCGGACGCGCTGCGGCTGAATCAGACGCTCAAGCGGCTTGGGGACGAGCTCGACGGTGAGGTCGGGAAGAAGCTGCCGCTGGCCGAACAGGCCCGGATCGCCAAGAACCTCGTCGATGCCTTCGGCAGCATGGTCGCCATCGACCGCGAAGCCTATGGGATCAAGGTCGAGCCGGCGCGGGACGAGAACCTGGCCTCGGTGGCCACGGCCGAGCTGATGAAGCTGCGCAAGGAGCTGGCCGGTGCGTGACGATCTGCGAGGGGCCATGCTGGTCCAGGTCGAGGCCGAGCTGGCGCGCCGCCGGCTCGAGCAATATGGGCCGTATGCGAAGCAGATCGCCTTCCATGCGGCTGGCGCGCAGTACTCCGAGCGCCTGTTCATGGCCGGGAACCAGCTCGGCAAGACGCTGGCTGGTGGCGCCGAATGGGCTATCCATCTCACCGGCCGGTATCCGGACTGGTGGAAGGGCGCCGTCTTCGAGAAGCCTGTCACGCTCTGGGCCGGCTCAGTGACAGGCGAGGCCACGCGCGACAACCCGCAGCGCATCCTGATCGGGCCGCCGGCGACCGCTGAGGCCTGGGGCACCGGCATGATCCCGTCGGGCGCCATCAAGGACTACAGCCGCGCCATGGGCGTGCCGAACCTCCTGGACAGCGTCGTCGTGCGCTGGGGCGGCGGCGGCGACGTGCAGGCCGGTGAGTCGGTGCTCTCGTTCAAGGCCTATGAGAAGGGCCGCGAGAAGTGGCAGGGCCCGACGATCGACGGCGTCTGGTACGACGAGGAGCCTCCCCTCGACATCTACAGCGAAGGGCTCACCCGCACGAACAACGGCCAGCGCGGTCAGTTTGCGCAGATGACCTTCACGCCGCTGATGGGCATGTCGGCGGTTGTGACGCTGTTCCTACTACCAGGAAAGGATGCCGGTAGCACCGCGCGCCACGTCACGAACATGACGATCGAGGACGCAGAGCACTACACGCCCGAGGAGCGCGCCAAGATCATCGCTAGCTACCCGGCGCACGAGCGCGAGGCGCGCGCCAAGGGCATCCCCACTCTGGGCAGCGGCCGCATCTTCCCGATCGAGGAGGAGGCCATCAAGGTCGCGCCGTTCCCGATCCCCGCGCACTGGCCGCGGATCAACGGCATCGACTTCGGGTGGGACCACCCGACAGCCGCTGTGCATTGCGCCTGGGACCGTGACGCCGACTGCTGGTACATCGTGCGCGCCCACCGGCTGCGCGAGGCCGTTCCGGCTATCCACGCGGCCACCATCAAGCCTTGGGGCGCCTGGGTGCCGACTGCCTGGCCGCATGACGGCGAGCAGCACGACAAGGGCAGTGGCGAGCAGTTGGCCAAGCAATACGCCGGCGCGGGCCTGAAGATGCTGCGTGACCGCGCCACCTTCGATGACGGCAGCAACGGGGTCGAAGCCGGGCTCATGGACATGCTCGAACGCATGCAGACCGGCCGCTTCAAGGTCTTCTCCAACCTGGACGATTGGTTCCAGGAATTCCGCCTCTACCACCGCAAGGACGGCAAGGTCGTCAAGAAGCTGGACGACCTGCTGAGCGCCTCGCGCTACGCGCTGATGATGAAACGCAAGGCCATCGTGCGCCCAATCGAGGCGACGGGCTCGCGCGGTGGCTGGAAGCCTCTTGATGCTGAGGTCGGGTACTGATATGGAAAACACCGAAGACAAGCCCGACGACGCGCTGCGTTCGCAGCTGCTGGCCACGCTGACCGGAAAGCGTCGCGAGGCCGTGACTGGACGCAGCTCCTCGGGCATCGAGACCGACTGGCAGGAAGACGAGGAACACTACCAGGGCATTGACGATGCCAATCGTCGCTACCAGGCCACCTACCGCACGAGCAATCTGAAAGGCTGGATCGAGCAGCGCGAAGACGGCAAGGGAGCGACGCGCTCGGTGATCTTCCTGAACATCACGCGGCCATATGTCGACTCAGCCGCCGCGCGCGTTGCAGACATGTTGCTGCCGACCGACGATCGATCGTGGGAGCTTCAGGCGACGCCCCTCCCAGAGCTGAGCTCGGCTATCCGACAGCAGCTTGTCGACTTCATGGGCGGCATCTACGACCAGGCAAAGATGGAAGCCTTCGTCCAAGAGCAGAAGGACCAGGCCGACAAGGCTGCTGACGGCATGCAGCGTGCTATCGATGACTGCTTGGTCGAGGCAAATTGGCACGGGGAGGTGCGCAAACTCATCGAGGACTCAGGGCGCCTGGGGACCGGCGTGCTCAAGGGCCCGTTCCCCGTCAAACGCTCGGCGCGCCTCGTTCAACGCGACGCGTTGGGCAACGTCTCGCAGATTGTTGTGAGCGAGATCAAGCCGGGATCGAAGCGCATCGACCCTTGGAATTTCTTCCCCGACCCGAACTGTGGCGACGACATCCACAACGGTGGTTACACGTGGGAGCGGGAATACCTGAGCCGCCGGCAGTTGCTCGAAATGATCTCGATGCCGGGTTTTGACGTCGACGAGATCCGCGCGGCCTTGAAGGAAGGGCCCTCCCAAACCGGAGCGCGCGAAGCCAAGGACGGCACGACCTTGCGTCAAGATGACCAGTGGGAGATGTGGATCTTCTACGGGTATTGCGACACCGAGCAGTTGCGCGCCGTGGGTGTCGAGGACATTGACGACGTCGAGGACGACAAGATTCCCGCGATGGCGGTGCTGGTCAATGACCGGCTCGTGAAGGTCACGCTGTCGGCTCTGGACTCGGGCGACTTCCCATACGACGTGCTCGCTTGGCAGGCGCGGCCGGGCCTCCCTTGGGGCATGGGCATCTCGCGCCAGATCCGCACGGTGCAGCGCATGCTGAATGGTGCAGTGCGCGCCACGATGGACAACTCGGCCCTGTCTTCAGCGCCGCAGATCATCCTCGGCAACGGCGTGACCCCCGCTGATGGTGGGAACGATCTTTCCCTGAGACCGGGGAAGACGTGGCGGGTGACCCCTGAGGCCGACGTCCCAGACGTGCGCGCCGCCTTCAATTCGTTCGTCGTGCCGTCCGTTCAGGCGGAGCTCATGAACGTAGTGAACTTCGCATTGAAGATGGCCGAGGACACCACGGGCATGCCCGCCATGCTCCAAGGCATCCGCGGCGATGCGCCCAAGACCCTGGGCGGCATGCAGATGCAGAACAACAACGCCTCGAGCGTTCTGCGCCGCCTTGCCAAGCGCTTCGACGACTACGTGACGCGGCCGCACATCGAGCGCTACTTCGACTGGATGATGCAGCACAGCTCCGACGACGCGATCAAGGGCGACATGCAGGTCGACGTGCGCGCCTCCTCGGCGTTGGTCGAGCGCGATGCCCAGCAGCAGTTCCTGCTCGGCCTGGTCAACGTGGTCAAGGATCCTGCGTACGAAATCAACCCCGGCAAGTTCATGGCCGAGCTGTTGAAGGGGCAGCGCATCGATCCGAAGCGCATCCAATTCACGCCGGAGGAGAAGGCGCAGCAGGGCCAGCCCGCGCCGGATCCATTGGCGCAGGCCAAGGCAGGAGAAGCGACGGCACGGGCGGGCCTGCTCTCGGCGCAGACCGAGGAAACGAAGGCCAAGACCGCGACCAAGAACGTCGAGGGTATGTACAGCGCCACGCAGGCGGGCCAGAACATTGCGATGAATCCCGAGGTGGCTCCGGTCGCAGACGCCATGTGGGCGGCCGCCGGTGGCCAGGACGCGACGCCGCAGGATCCGGCGATCCCCGCAGCCGACGTGCCGGCTTTGCCGCCCGAGCACAACACGAATCCGCTCACGCCGGCCAACCCCGTGAATCCGGCTGTGGGCTTGAACGCCGGCATTGAAGGCGGCCAATCGTGAAGCTCGAAATCGATCCGCAATCGAGCACATGGCGATTTCTCGAGGCGCACGGCACTAGCCGTCTGGCCGAGCTGCGCCTGAAGAACGACCGCATGAACATGGGCCCCGACGAGACCGCCTATACGCGCGGGCAGATCGCGGCCTGGAAAGAATTGCTGGCTCTGTCCAACTCGGCAGACCCGGCGCAACCAGCTGGCGATCAGTACTGACCCCCGGCAAAACACTAGGAGAAGAGTGCAAATGGACGAACTGACGCAGCAACAACAGGAAAGCGGTGCCACTTTCTCCGCTGGATTTGCCAGCGTTGCCGGTGCTGAGAAGCCCTTGGACACCCCCGCGCAGGAGAACCCTGGCGCCGAGGACAAGGGTGGCGAGCAGCCGGCCGGTGGCACAGCTCAGCCCGAAGCGGGCGCCAATGTCGAAGATCAGCCCCGCATCGCAGGTCTGACCGAGACCGAGGTGCGAACGCTGCTGGGCCGCGTGCCCGAGCTCGAGAGTGCGCTGCGCAAGGTCAACGGCAAGCTCGGTGAGTACGGCGGCTTCATCCAAGAACTGCGAAAGGCCCCGGCGCCCCAGGCGCTGACGCCCGAGCGGATCAAGGAGTTGGAGGCCAGCCATCCCGACGTCGCCGCGTTCATCAATGCACGCATGCCCGTGGCCGAGGCCCCCGAGTCCGCGCCGACCCCGCAGCAACAACAGCTGCCGAGTCAACAGCAGGACTTGCAGGCCGAGCTCATGGACCACTTCCACGAGGGCTGGCGCGAAAAGATCGGATCACAGGACTTCCAACTGTGGCTCGCTGCCCAGCCGGAGGATGTCCGCAACACCTTCAACTCCACGTCGAAAGCCAAGGAGTTGAGCGCGGTCATCGCCAAATTTGACGCCTGGGGCGCTGCCAAGCAGACGCAACAGGCTAAGAGCAGCGCTCGGCTTGCGAACTCTCTGACGCCGGCAGGCAACCCTGTGCGGCCCAAGACGGAGCCGAGCGAGAAAGAAGCATTCAAGGCCGGTTTCCGGTCGATCATGGCCCGCTAAGGGCTAGGAGTTGGACATGAGCGGTTTTACCTATTCGCTGCCCCCGGGCCGCATCAACAAGCTCAAGGGCGAGATCCTCGCCCACGCCGTTGCCATCGAAGTGATGGGCATCACCGGCATGCAGCGCGACCTGCCCAAGAACAAGGGCGACACGGTCGTGTACCGTCGCTACCTGCCCTACGGCGCGACTGCGGTGGACTTCAACACGCAGAATCGCCCGAAGGCCGACCCGGTGGCGCACGAGCTGCAGGAAGGCGTCACGCCGTCGGCTGATACCCTCGTGCCGCAGGACGTGCAGGTTTCGCTGCGGCAATTCGGTTGCCTCTATCAGCTCACCGACAAGACTGCCGACCTCTACGAGGACGACGTTCCGGCCGAGATGAAGAAGCAGTGCGGCGAGCGGGTTTCGCTGGTGCAGGAGATGGTGCGCTACGGCGTGCTCAAGGCCTGCACGAACGTCAACTATGCCGGTGGCTCCAGTCGTACTGCAGTGGCCTCGAAGATCACGCTGCAGCTGCTGCGTCGCGTGAGCCGGAACCTGCAGGCCAACCACGCGAAGCGGATCACCGCCATCCTGGCGCCGGCAGAGGACATCAAGACCTCGCCAATCGAAGCCTCGTACCTGGTGTTCGTGCACACGGATGCCGAGAGCGATGTGCGGGACCTGACTGGCTTCGTGCCGGTGGCGCAGTACGGCACGCGCAAGGTGGTGAGCCAATACGAGCTGGGCAGCGTTGAGAACTTCCGGTTCATCACGTCGCCGGAACTGGCTCCCTACCCGGGCGCAGGGGCTGCAGTGGGTTCGACCAACCTGGTGTCCATCGGTGGTGTCAACGTCGACGTCTACCCCTTCATCCTGACCGGCGAGGATGCTTGGGGCCAACTGGCGCTCCGTGGTGAAGACGCGATCGACCCGACCTATATCCCGCCGGGTGAGAAGACGAAGTCCGACCCGTTGGGCCAGCGCGGCTACATCGGTGCGAAGTTCTACATGAACGCGAAGCTGCTCAACGAGGGCTGGATGTCCCTCATCGAAGCCGGCGTTACCGCGCTGTAAGCGAGGCTCACTCGAGCTAATCCAAATGCGGGGGCCTCAGTGCCCCCGCGCATGAAAGGAAAAATCATGGCTGACAACACCGCGGGCCAAACCCGCACACCCTCCGTCGACCCTGGCATCTCGGGCAACGCTACCGGCAAGATCGTCTTTGACGCCACGGCTATCACCGCGGGCGACGACACCTTCGTCAACTGCGGATTCAAGCCGCGGTACGTGAAGGTGCGCAACACCAACGGCGTGAGCATCGAGTTCTTCGAAGGCATGGCCGAAGGCTCGGCTTTTAAGCTGGATGCCGCCGGCGCGGCTACTACCTCGGGCTCGGCGGGCATCAAGACCGATCCGCGCGGCTTCCGCATCTCGCAGAACGCCACGCTGGCCGCCATCGCCGCATCCCAGACGGTCTATTACATCGCTGTGATGTAACCCGTGGGCCCGCTCCCGCGCGTGGGGCGGGTCCTGTCACAACATTGAATTGGAGAACAGAAATGGCACGTGGAACCAAAGAACTCGAAGCCGCATCGGAATACCTCGGCGCCGAACAAACCCGCGAGATTGGGGAGATCGGTCATCACGACAGCGACATCGAAGTCGTGGATCGTGTCGTACCTCAGGACGCGATGGCACTCGAGGCTTTCATGAACGAACCGGTGACGATCATGGTCCATGAATCCACCGACGAGAACGACCCGGATCTCGTGCACGTGGGTGTCAATGGCGTCACCCAGTATCTGCAGCGCGGCAATACCCAAACCGTGAAGCGCAAGTACGTCGAAGTGCTCGCCCGCGCGAAGCTTTCCGACTACAAGCAAGACCTGAACCCCATGCTCGGCGAGCAGATGAACAAGCTCAAGCAGCGCAGCGCGCTGAAGTACCCGTTCTCCGTGATCGAAGACAAGAACCCGGCCGGCGCTGAGTGGCTCAAGCGGGTTCTTGCCGGGGCCCGCTGATCATGACGCTCGAGGAGTTGATCGAAGCGTACCGCGACGAGTCTAACGATGTCGCCGAGCCGCCTTTCTGCTCCGACGAGCGGCTAACTCGGTTTGCGAATGAGGGGCAAGTCGAGGCTTGCCGCCGGGCGTTCCTGCTGGCTGACTCGACTTCTGCTCTGTGCACGGTGAGCTACGGGCCCAACGACGCCACGATCAGCCTCGATCCGCTCATCCTGGAGGTGCGAGCTGCATGGAATGGCGCCAGGGAGATGGCCCTGCTCACCGCGGAAGCGATGGCTTGCAGATTCCCCTCATGGCGCGCCGATCCGATGCGTGACACACCTACGAGTCTCATCCGAGGCCTGGACACTGGCAAGCTGCATCTCTATCCAAGGCCCAACAGCGGCGGCATCTTGCAACTTGAGGTCTACAGGCTGCCCCTTCGCCAACTCGCTGAATACGAGGACGAGCCCGAGATCCGGTCGGAATGGCACCAGGGTTTGGTCGATTGGATGCTCTATCGGGCATACAGCCGACGAGATGCCGACCAACTTGCACCAGGTCTGGCTGCCGAGGCTTTGCAGCGCTTCGAGGCCGAGTTCGGCAAGCGCACCGGCGCGCGCAACGAAGAATGGTCGCGATCTGCCAACGTGTCGAGTCCGGCGCCTCTCGCATAGGCACCCACTAGGGTTAGACGTGGGGAGGCGCGGCGGGAACACTGCCTGCTTATGGCGTCGCGTCTAGTTCCCGTCGGTCCTGTACTCGGTCTGAACAACAGGCTGGCGCTGTCGCGCATGGTCGATAAGACCGGTGCGTATCTCAGAGTCGCGCAGAACGTGGACCTTGTGAGCGGTGGATTCCTGAAGAGCCGGACCGGCTTTGTGCCCGAGCACCGCGCACCAGCGACGCACTCGGTGTGGGGAGACGAGACCGAGGGCTACTGCGTCTTCGGCAACGAGCTGGTGCACCTGCTGCCGGGCGAACGCGGCCTCGATCGCACCGTAGCGCTGGGCGGCCTGCCCGAGCTGCAGCTGCTGAGCTACACGCGCATGCCCGATGGCGATGTCGTCTGGTCGAATGGACACCGTATTGGCCGGCTGCGCGGCGCCGCCTCGCTGCCGCTGGGCACCGCTCGGCCATCCCCGGTTCCGGTCGTGGCGTTGACCAGCGGCAGTTTGCCGAAGGGCCGGTACCAGCTCGCGTTCACGCAGATCGGACCGCTCGGTGAGTCGGGGTCGACGGTGCCCGTGGCGATCGAGGTCCCGGCCGACGGCGGCGGCCTCGCGCTGAGCGGGCTGGGGCAGGGTACTGCGGTCTACATCACCGGGCCCGATGGTGCCATCTTCAACCGCATCGACGCTGGTGCGGCCATCGTGAGCCTCGCGAACACCGGTGCCGAGTTGGCCGACCCGATGCTGGCCGACATGCCGCCCGGCAGTATCGTGCGCCACTACAAGGGATCGCTGCTGGTCGCGGACGGGCCCTACCTGTTCTTCTCCGAGCCGTTCTACTACGCGCTGTACAAGCCCTCGAAGGGCTACATCCCGTTCCCAGCCCCGATCACCGTCATGGAGCCCTGCGAGACCGGCGTGTTCGTGTGCGCCGATCGCACCTACTGGCTGCCGGGCGGCCTGCTGGACACCACGCCGACAGCGGTGCTGCCGTATGGCGGCCTGCCAGGCAGCGGCGGTGCCGTGCGGACCACCGACGGCGCGCAGACCACCCAGCAGGCGTTCTGGCTCTCACCGCGCGGGCTCGTGATCGGCACGCCCGACGGCGCTGCAGTGAACGTGCAGGAGCGCGCGCTGAAGTTCGGCGGCGCCAGCGCCGGCGCGACGCTCTTTCGCGAACGAGATGGCGCCCACCACATCCTCGCCGCGCGCCAGGACGCCGCGCGGCCGTTCGCTGCCTCGTCAGCGTTCCCCGCCATCGAATCCATCGTCAAAGGAAACGAGCCATGACCTCCATCCATCCGCCCCTCGGCCTGAACTGGTCTTTCGAGGTTCTCAGCCCTGCAGGCGACGTCATCGATCGCTTCGAGGCTCACAACCTGGTGCCCGAGGAGGGCCTGAACTTCGCGCTGTCGCTGCTGTTCAAGAGCGGCTCGGTGGTGCCGGCCTGGTACGTGAGCATCTACGAGGGCGACTACACCCCGACGCCCGACGTCACGGCGGCCACGCTGGGTGCGCTTGCTACCGAGATCACAACCTACACCCCGAGCACACGCCCGCAGTTCGTGCCCGGAGTTGTTGACGACGGTGCCGTGAGCAACGCAGCGGCACTGGCCGAATTCACCTTCACCGCGGTGAAGACCGTGCGCGTGCTCGCCCTGACCTCCGCATCGGCCAAGGGCAGCGGCTCCGGCGTTGCGGCCAGCGTGGTCCGACTGCCTTCCCCCAAGAGCTACGACGTGGGTTCCATCCTGCGCGCATTCGTTGGCCCCTCGGCCGTTTCTGCTTAAAGGAGCATTTCATGTCGATCAAGAATTCCAACGGCCTGCGCAATCTGCTGCTGGCATCGAGCAGCCTCAAGGCTATCTTCGACGCCGGCAGCGAGATCCGCATCTTCGCGGGCCCGGTGCCGGCCAGCGCCGATGACGCCACCACCGGTGCGACTCTGCTGGTGACGATCAAGAACGGATCCAGCGGCATCACCTTCGACGCCACGCCCGCGGGCGGTGTGCTGGCCAAGAACCCGGCCGAGACCTGGAGCGGCATCGTGGCCGCCTCTGGCGCGCCTTCGTTCTATCGGCACGTGCTCACCGCAGACACCAACAACGCCAGCACCACCGCGCCGCGCTACCAGGGCACGGTCGGCATCGGCGGTGGCGACATGAATCTGACGGCGCCGACGCTGAGCTCAGGCGCCACCCAGACGCTGGACTATCACGCCGTCGCGCTGCCAGCGGGCTGATCCTGGGAGAGCGCGTGGACACCGTATTCCTCGACACCTTCGCGGGCCCGGCGGACACGTCTCTCTTTGGGCGCAACGCTGACGTCGGCGCCTGGCTTCCGGACACAGGGCTGGGTGACCCGTCGCTGTTCTTGGATGGGTCGGGCAACGTGCGATGCGCTGACAGCGACTTCGGGTCGAACCAGTCGGAGAATCTGCCAGCGGCTCGTGCGCTGGTCGTCGAGGCGGTGATCAGCTACACCGGGTCGTGGTCCGGCGACCCGGGCACCGACGGCGGGCCCAGCGTGAACGTCGACTTGTTCGCCGACGGAGGCAACTCGCTGTCGATCACGCTGCGACGCCTGAACAGTGGCTTCGCGCCCTCGCTGACGCTCTACGGAGACGTCAGTTCGTTCCCCGTGTCGCCGATGCCGTCGCTTTCGTTTCCGCTGACGCTGCGTCTCGAGGTGGATGCCGAGACCTGCGACTGCGTCGTCAAGATCGACGGGGCCACCGTGCTGACTCAGGCCGCGGCCAGCTCGAGCCCGATGAACACAGGCGCGATACAGCTCGGGCTTCTGCTGAATCCGAGGAGCATCGACGGCGGCGGTGCTTTTCTCCTCAGCTCCCTCAAGGTCGATGCCGACGTCTTGGTCCTCGCGAACTTCTGGACCGACCTGATCGCGGCTCGCGAGGTGGTCTGATGGACTACACGAAGTTCCCGCACAACCGGGGCCTGGGCACCGCGCCCGGCGGCCGCGCCGACGCTCGCATGCTGGACACGATCGACGTTCCGTTCCTGAAGCACCGAGCGCCTGGCTCGCTGGCCGAGAAGAAGGGTGATTTCCTCTACGTCACGAAGACCGACACCGAGGATGGCTACTACTCGCTCGGCCAGGTCGAGGGAGGCGGAACTCGCATCGTCGGCTCGCCCACGGCGCGCGGCGTCTTCACCGATCGCGGCCCAGCGCCCGAGGCTGGTGGTTTCGAGGTCGCCACGCTGGCCTACTACGGCAAGGGCTTCGGCGCGGTCATGGGCACCGTCGAAGGCGGCGCGCTGGTGGACTTCGACGGCAAGCCGTGCCCGACCTACGACACGGCCGTGTCCGTGACGCGCACCGGCCGCGGGCTGCGCGAGCTGTACACCGTCACGCACTCCATCGACTACCAGCAGAGCGGCCAGTTCGCAATTCACCCCGGCGGCTACTACTTCGACGGCTCGAAGCACGTCTTCCAGTCCGCGTTCTCCGGCATGCGCATCGAGGGCGACGGGCAGCATGCGCCGCTGTTCGTGCGCGACTTCGGCAGTGCCGGCCAGGTGCTGGGCGCCACCGTATCGGTGCCCGACCAGCTCACCAACGACTCGGACGTTATCCGCCTCGGGCCCGCGGCTTGGCTGATGATGACGCGCTACCTGCGGCCCCACTACAGCGGGAGCACGGTCGACGTCCCTTCGTGCCCCGGCCTGGTCTTCACGATGTCGACGGATGCGGGCGCGACCTGGGGCCTGGTCGGCGGCGTCTCGATGTTCGCCGCCGAGATGGCATCGATCATCGCGCTGGGCACCGGCCCGACGGCGGTCCTGATCTTCAACAACGTGGTGTCGGCGGCGACCATCTCCTGCGCACCGCTGAGCGCGACGCGCGCGGCCGTGCTGGCCGTGGTGCCGTACATCGGGCCCGGCCTGGAACAGCGCGGCCGCGTGAAGCTCGGGATCATGGACCTGACCGGCGGCGGCTCCATCACGACCACGGCCACGCTGTTCGACGGCCAACTGCCGGAGGCGATCGCCTACAACGCTGGCATCATGGCCGCGCCCGGCGGCGCTCTGGTGCTCACGCGACCGGTAGTGCCGGATGCGGTCGACCCGCTGGACTGGTATGACGCGCTGGCGCAGCCGCGTCGCATCCGCTTCACCGCCGACGGCGGCAGCCTCGATGACATCGGCACTATGCCGTTTCCCTCTTACCGCACCGGTGCGCCGTCGTTCGTCGATCGGCGCACGCTGGTCTGCCCGATGTACGACGGTCGGCACTGGCTGTACGAGTCCGCTGACCTTGGCGCCACTTGGCGCCGGCGCGCAACCATCACCGCCCGCGGCGTGGCGCCGCAACCGCCGGACCGCTTCGCGCAGTACGCGCCGTTCTTCCTCGACAACTTCGGGATCGTCACCTTCCTGCGCCAGGACGGCTTCCCGGCTAGCTTCATGCCGGCCGCGCCGTGGGTGATGGACAGCCGCATCCCCGCACCGGTGTGACGCCATGACCAACAAGCTCATCCGAAACGGCTTCTCCTACACCATCCCCGAGGTGCCGGGCACGCCGGGGCGCCCGGCCTACACCTCCTACGAGACCCGCGTCATCACCGAGACGACGCTGACCGTGAGGCCTGGTGCACCTGGTGGTGGCCGCTGGGTGACGTACTTCGATGGCTACACGCGCCGCGTCATCTGGGTGCCTTTCGGTACCGGCGGCCAGTCGGACATCATCACCAGCACCACCAAGAGCTACACGGTGGTCGAGGCCACCTACCACCCGGCGATCCCACCGACGCCAGGCACGCCGGCTGTGCGCGTCGACGATCCGCCCCTGGGGTGGACGGCGCACGGTCACTCCGTTGCGCTGATCCACGGCACCGGCGACGCTACTTTCACGGTGTCGAGCAAGGCCTCGGGCGTGGCAGTCGGCCTGTCCGGTGTTGCCGTGCCGAGCCCGGGTTACAGCCACATCCGGCAAGGCCTGCTGTTCTCGAGCGATGCCGTGCGCAATCTGCGCACCGGCGCCGCGCTGGGCAGCTACACGGCCTCGGACGTGTTTCGCATGCGCGTGCGCCAGGGCGGCGTCGCCTACCTGAAGAACGACGCGCCGCTGGCGACCGAAGCCAACGGCTACGGCAGCACCGAGGGCCTGTTCCTCGCGGCCGCGCTCTATGGCGCTGGCGACGCTGTCGACGATCCCACGCTGGTCGAATTCCAGTCCGGCACGTCGCTGGCCACGCTGCCGGCGCTGTCCGCGTTCAGCGTCGAAGACGCTGCCGTCATGACGTCGCTCGCCGTGTTCCCGGCGCTGCGCGCGAGCTCGGGCATCCTGGCGCGCAGCATGGCGGTGCTGCCTGCACTGCGCGCGCTTTCGAGCGATCATGCCGGCGGCGTGTCGCGGGCCGACATGCCGGCCCTGGCCGCCAACTCCTACGGGGGCACGCTGGTGGTGGTCCCCAGCACATCGTCGCTCGCTCAACTGCCGGGCCTGACCGCGGCATCGATCCTGCTGGTGGGCGAGACCGGGGGCGGCACGGGCATCTTGCCGGGCATGCGCGCGCTGTCGGCCGACCACCCGTCGGGCAGTTCCACGGCCGTGCTGCCCGGCCTGGTCGCGCTGAGCTACGTCGAAGACCCTTCGATGGCGACCATGCTCGAGACGATCCGCCTGAGCGTGGCCCTGGATGCGATCCAGGTCGATCGCGTCGAGATGCGCGATGTCTTGCGCCTTGGCGTCGAGATGACTGCGACCACGGTGGCCGACGTCGAACTGCTGGCGATGCTGGTGCTGGACGTCGTCATGACCACCACCGAGGTCGAGGTGGTGGAGATGCGTGACACGATCCGGTTCTCGATCGCGCTCTCATTGCCCGGCGCCGACCTGGAGGTGCACGCGGTGAATCTCGACGGGTACGGCAGCACCGCCTACACCGGCTACCCGTTCACCAGCTTCGCGCGCATCGGCGACCGCTACTACGGTGCGAAGCTCGACGGCCTGTTCCTGCTCGAGGGTGAGGACGACGACGGCGAGGCGATCGACGCTGTGTTCGGTTTCGGCGAATTGAACTTCGGCAGTCCTCAGAAAAAGACGGTCAGTCATTGCTATCTGGGCGCCGCAGCAGGAGCAATGAGTTTGACGCTCCAAGCGCTGCTGAAGGACGAGCTCGTTGGCTTCATCTACAGCGCACGCGGTCATGGGGCTTCGATGCGCGAGGTTCGATTTCAACTGGGTCAAGGCCTAAAGAGCACCTACGTGGTCCCAACGTTCAGCAACACCGATGGCGAACCCTTTGAGATAGACACCATCGACTTTGTTGTGGTCGACCTCACCCGGAGAATCTGAAATGACTACCCCCATTAACCCCGGCGATCTCGTCTCTGTTCCCGACCCTAGCACTGGCGGGGCCGGCGCGCCGGTCATCGTCTCTCAAGTCATCAACGGCAACTGGCGCAACGGCATCATGCTGTTGAACAAGTCGTTCGCGCTGAGCGACGCTGCGGTAGGCCTCGCCGATCCGGCGCCGCAGATGCTGACGCCCGTGCTCGACAAGAGCTACCTGCCGCCGGCGCCGCCCTTGCTGCCGGACATGGACCCGGCCGAGGCCAAGGCGCTGTACGACGATGCGCGGCTCGAGATCCAGGCGCTGACCGAAGGCGGCTACACGAGCTTCCTGGAGACCTATTTCCCCGACGGGGCCTACTACAGCGCAGCGCTCGGCTGGCTCGAGCGCGCCATCGTCGACGGCGGTAGCGGCATCAAGCCTGCGGTCGAGCAGCACCTTTATGAGCGTGGCCGCGCCCGCCTGAATGTCGAGGCGCAGCGCGCCAAGGCAGACCTGGTGCAGGGCTTCGCAAATCGCGGCTTTCCGCTGCCGCCGGGCCCGCTACTGCACGCGACGCAGCTGGTCGACCAGGACCTGCGCAACAAGCTCGCCGAGCAGAGCCGCGACATCAGCATCGAGTCCTTCCGCGCAGAACTCGAGAACACGCGCTTCGCTGTGCAGCAGGCCATCAATCTGCGGCTGCAAGCCATTCAGGCCGCGGGCGCCTACATCGGCGCGCTGCTTGAGGGGCCGCGCGTCGCCGCGCAGTTAGCAACGTCGCAGATGGGTCTGCGCACGGAGTTCGCTCGCACGCTGGTGGCCTTCTTCCAGGCGCAGGTCGCGGCCACCGACCCAGCGATCCGGCTGGCCATCACCGACGCGCAGATCCAGGCTCAGGCCGGGGATTCGAACCTGCGGGCCAAGAGCCAGGCCATCAGCGATCGGTTGCGTGCCGCGCTGGCGAACGCGCAGTCAGTCGCCAGCGCAGCAGCGGCATCGCTCAACGGCATCAACGCCGGCGCGAGCATCAGCGGCAACGATTCGTCATCCCTGTGATTTTGGGACGCGGAGAAGTCCCCCAGTAGGGTTGGTCTCGAGGCTCCGGTGTCGGCACGATGCCGGCCAATCAAGGAGCTTCCGATGACCGTCCAACGTTCTACCGCCGTGCGCAACGCGCGCCTCGATGCCATCGAGACCACGATCGGCGCGTCGGCGAAGGTGCAGATCCGCAGCGGCGCGCAGCCTGCCAACTGCGCCGCCGCAGCAGCAGGCACGCTGCTGGTGGAGTACCCCCTCGGGGCGGATTGGGCGGCGGCCGCGTCCGGCGGCTCGAAGGCCTTCAACGCCACGCCGATTTCCGGGACGGCTGTTGGCTTCGGGACGGCGGGTCATTACCGCATCGTCGACTCGGCCGGCACCACGTGCCACGAGCAGGGCAGCGTGACTGCCGCCGGTGGCGGCGGCGACGTCACCATCGACAACACCAGCATCGTGAGCGGCCAGGCCGTGAACATCGGCAGCTGGACGGTGTCCGAGCCGGGGGCCTGATGGCCGAGATCACCGCTGACCGGGTCTGCGAGACCAGCACCACGACGAGCACGGGCTCGTACACGCTCGCGGGTGCGATCTCGGGCTTCCGTGCGTTCTCGTCGGTGTGCGCCAACGGCGACACCGTGCGGTGCTTCGTCGAAGAAGTGGATGGCAGCGGTGTGCCCAATGGCGGCTGGGAGATCGGTCTCTACACCTGGGGCACTGGCGGCACGCTGGCGCGCACGACGATTGAGGCCAGCAGCAACGGCAACGCGGCGGTGAACTGGGCGGCCGGGACGCGACGCATCGGACTGAGCGCAGTCGCGAGCAGGCTGCAGCTGCTGGACCCCACCGTGGCCATCGGCAGCCTGGCGAAGTGGGTGACCGCGAAAGCACGCGGTGCGACCAACCCCGCGCGCTTGGCATTCTGCGGGGACAGCAATGTCGCAGGGCAGGGGACCGGTACCGGCACCAACGGCCTGACCGGCGCCGCCGCGACGTGTATGGCACGCAAGCTCGCGACCCTGGCCGGGTTCCAGATCGAGAGTTTCTTCGGTGAGCAGAACGTGCTCGCCGCCGGCGGCACCGTGGCGGGCTACGACCCGCGAATCGCGTTGGGCTCGGGATGGGCGGGTGACACGGCGCCCAATACCTTCGGCGCCCGATTCATGAAATCGACGGCAGCGCCTGCGGGCCGACTCACCTTCACGCCCGCGGCCGCGTTCAGCAAGTTCCGGGTCTGGTACCCGATTGCCTCAGGTGCCAACACCGCGATGACCGTGTATGTCGACGGCGTGCTGGTCGACACCATCAATCAGGCCGGTTCGAGCGCATTCGCGTTCAAGGACTACAACGTCACCCCGGGCACACACGTGATCGGGATCGGTGGCGGGGCGACCGGCACGGCCTACGTCACGGGCATCGAGACCTTTGACGGGTCGAGCGCCCCAGTGATGCTGCAGGGCGGCTGGAGCGGCGCGAAGGCGGCAGACATCAACGGGTCGACCGACCCGTGGTCCTACCGCAATTCGTTGGTCGCGATGGCGCCCGACTTCACGATCGTCTACTGCACGATCAACGACGCCAACGCGAAGACGGCGGGCAACACGTACTACGCGGCGTTGGAAGCCTTCGTGAAGGCCCTCTCCGTGACGTCGGGCGGCTGCTTGTGCCTTGGCTTTCCCGCCAGTATGGCGGCCACGAACGACAGCTACTACGACGCACTCGCGACCTTGTTGAAGAACCTGGCCAACGACTACGGCTGGTTCTTCTACGACAGCCGCAGGGTGTTCGGTCGCAGCTTCGCGCGAGTCACCGACAAGGGCTATGCCTACGACAGCCTGCACCCGAACCTGACTGGATCGGATGCGGCGGCGAACGATCTGTACGGCTTCCTGCGGGCTGCGGGCCTCTGAGGGACGAACGTGCTCGGCGCCGCCCCCATCAGCTCCAGGCCCCTCGGTAGCGCAGCGCGCGCCGGTGCCGTCGCTGTGTCGATCGTCGCAGCGCAGACGGCCGCAGCCACCACACAGGTCGCCGCCGTCGGCGCGCTGGCCATCGCCGCGGCGGCCCAGCTCGCGCAGCAAACCTCGCAGGTGGCGCTGCTGGTGGATGCCACCCCGATCAGCGTGACCGCCGACCAGCATGCCGCGCCGACGTCGCAGACGGCCGCAATCGCGGTGCGAGCTGCCGTGCAGGGGATGCAGTCTGCCGCCATGACGACACAGGTCTGCGTGCTGGCACGGCCGGGCGCGGTGGCGGCCGACCAACTTGCCGAGGTCACTGAACAGGCTGCGGTCCTCATCGCCAGGGTGCAGGCCTCGGCTGCGCAGGCTGCAGCGCCAACGTCTCAACTCGCGTCGCTCAGCGTCCCAGCGA
The DNA here is from genome assembly GCF_057809595.1 of Variovorax sp. FG153. Taxonomy (NCBI): domain Bacteria; kingdom Pseudomonadati; phylum Pseudomonadota; class Betaproteobacteria; order Burkholderiales; family Comamonadaceae; genus Variovorax; species Variovorax sp. FG153. Next base: position 2,393 of record NZ_JBMDKG010000056.1, on the reverse strand, counting down.
ACTCGGTGGCTGCTCAGCAGACCGCCGCAGCGACCGTGCAGGTGGCTCACGTGCAGCACGCCTATGTCTTCGAGCGCAACGAGCGCACCGTTGCAGTGGTCGCGGAGTGGCGCCGCGCCGGCGTGCTGACAGAGCAGCGGCGCGCCATCGCGATCGCCGAAGCCCGAGCTCATGCCGTAGCGGGTGAGCGCCGAACCGTTGCCGTCACCGATTGAAAGAACGACATGGCCACCCAGAAGCCCACGACCTACGTTCCAGACCGCTCCGGTGATCTCGTGATCGACAAGGACCCGAACGCCACGCTCGACTATGCCTTCGACTGGGCGCCTTGGCTCGCTTTGAACGGCAACGACGAGATCGCCTCAGTTGAGTTTCTTGTCGACCCGTCGCTGACCGTTGTGCAGCAGGCCTCCGATGCGACGACGGCGACCGTCTGGCTCTTGGGCGGCACGAAGCCGACCAGCGGGCCCAACAAGCTGCGCGTGACCTGTCGCATCACGACCACCAACACCCCGCCACGGATCGATGACCGGTCCATCTTCTTGAGGATCGTTGAGCGATGAGCGCTACCGGAACACCAGATTTGAGCGGCGACGGCGCCGCGCCCACGCATGCCGAGGTCGTCGCTATCCATCAGCGCCTCGACGAAGGAGACGGCCGCATGGCGCGGATGGATGAGCGCATGGAGCGCATCGAGCGCAGCCTCGCCGCAAACACTGCGGCGACCGCGCGCGTGGAGTCCAACACCGCCGAATTGCTCGACTGGTTTGCCAGCGGGAAGGGCGCGTTCAAGGTGCTCGAGGGGCTGGGCAAGCTGGCGAAGCCGCTGGCGGCCATCGCTGGTCTCGGCGTTGCCGTGCTGAGCCTGTGGGCCACCTTCAAGGGCTTCTTCAAATGAACCCGACCCTGCGGAACCGCCTCATCATGGCCGGCGCGGGCGGCGCGCTGGCGATCGCCGGCGTGCTGCAGCAGTGGTACGAGGGTGACGGACCCACTGTGGTGCGCGATGGCATTACATACCACCAGGTCTACAAGGACATCGGCGGCGTCCCGACTGTCTGCCGCGGCATCACCGGTGCCGACGTCGTGTCCGGCAAGCTCTACACGCGCGCCGAATGCGACGTGCTCGAGCGCAAGCACCTGCAGATTGCAGAGGCAGCAGCGCGGCGCTACATCGCCGGCTTCGAACAGCTCAACCAGTGGCAGCAGGCCGCCCTAATCGATTGGTTCTACAACCTTGGCGTCAATGACGCGACGCTCGGCTCGACCCTGCGTGCCAAGTTCAACCGTGGGGACATCGCAGGAGGCTGCGACGAGCTCTCGCGCTGGGTCAACGGGCGCGTGAAGGGGCAGCTCGTGAAGTTGCCCGGCTTGGTCGATCGGCGCGGCACCACCGAAGAACTCTGCCTGCACTGGTAGCAGACCCCCAGCAGGGATAGGCCGGACGCGGCCATCACGGTGGAATCACTGCATCGATTGGGCAACCACAGCAGGAATTCACCATGGCAGACCAACGCATCCCTTCAGGCATCGGTGTCGACGAGCTATTGGTCGACATGGGCGATGGCACCTTTGCGCGCCGCGTCGTCGTTGCGGGCGATACGCCTGGTGGTGGCGGCGCTGTCACAGTGGCCGACGGCGCGGACGCCGCACTTGGCGCCAAGGCCGATGCCGCGGCCACCAGCGACAGCGGCACGTTCTCCCTGATCGCGCTGGCGAAGCGCGCCCTGGGAAACTGGACGACGTTGCTGGCGCGCATTCCTGCGCTGGTCTCCGGCCGCATGCCCGTCGACGGATCGGGCGTCACGCACCCGATCAGCGCGGCATCTCTGCCGCTGCCTACGGGCGCGGCCACCAGCGCCGCCCAGACCACGGGCAACAACTCGCTGTCCAGCATCGACGGCAAGCTGCCATCGCAGTCCACCGGTGCGGTTCCCGTGGAGACGATCAAGCAGGCGCTGGTGGCGCGACAAGTTGCGGCAGCGGCTTCGAGTGGCTCCAGCGCCAACTTGGCGCTGACCACGACCTGCCGGCGCATCAGCATCTACGCCCGCGGCGCCGACATCCGGTATGCGATCGGATCGACCGGGCAGACCGCAACGTCGGGCAGCCACTTCATCGCGGCCGGCGAGCGCTTGGATCTAGCGGTCCCGGCCACTCCCAATATCGCGGTGCTCGGCGCCACCCTGACCACTGGCACGCTGGAAGTCACGGAGCTCTCGTGAGGCAGCGCGCGACACGCATGGGCGGCAACAAGGCGCCCGCAGCGCTGGCCGCGCGCGTGGCTGCGCTCATGGCGTCCATCTCTGGCCCCGCGAAAGCCTGGTACGACCCTTCGGACATCTCGACGCTCTTCCAGGACAGTGCTGGAACCACGCCAGTGGCTGCGGCCG
>NZ_JBMDKG010000055.1:0-55315 GCF_057809595.1 Variovorax sp. FG153 | reverse complement strand
TGAGCGAAGCGAGTTCTGCGAGACCCCGCGAAACGCGAGCACCGCAGGTTGCCCGCAGCTTCGCTGCGGGTCGCAGACAGTGGGGTCGCCTTTCTTTGCTTACTTTCTTTGGCGAGACAAAGAAAGTGAGTCGCCCGCCGGGGCGAGACCCGGCCTACGCCCTCTGCAAGAGGCAGACCGGCAGCAAGCCAACACGCCTAAGCAGGGAATCAAAGAAGGAGGCAAGAGATGAACCTCTCCCGCCCCTTCGTCCGCCGCCCCATAGGCACAGTCCTCCTGACCATAGGCGTGGCCCTGGCAGGCATCGCAGCCTTCTTCGTCCTCCCGGTCTCCCCCCTACCGCAAGTCGACTACCCCGTCATCTCGGTCCGCGCCTCCATCCCGGGCGCCAGCCCCGAGACCATGGCCACGAGCGTCGCCACGCCCCTCGAACGCCACCTGGGCACCATCGCCGGCGTCAACGAGATGACCTCGACCAGCTCGGTCGGCTCCACCCGCGTCACCCTGCAGTTCGACCTCAGCCGCAACATCGACGGCGCCGCGCGCGAGGTGCAGGCCGCGATCAACGCGAGCCGCGTCGACCTGCCCGCCACCCTGCGCAGCAACCCGACCTACCGCAAGGCCAACCCCGCCTCGTCGCCGGTCATCATCCTGGCGCTGACCTCCAAGACCAAGACCCCGGGCCAGATCTACGACGCCGTGTCGAACATCGTGAGCCAGCGGCTGTCGCAGGTCGACGGCGTGGGCGACGTGGAGATCGGCGGCGGGTCGCTGCCGGCCGTGCGCATCGAGCTGCTGCCGTTCGCGCTCAACCGCTACGGCATCAGCACCGAGGACGTGCGTGCCGCGATCCAGGCCTCGAACGCGAACCGGCCCAAGGGCATGGTGCAGGGCGAAGGGCGCAAGCTGCAGGTCTATACCCAGACGCCGGCGCTGCGCGCGAGCGACTACGCCACCATGCTGGTGGCCTGGCGCAACGGCGCGGCGGTGCGGCTGGCCGATGTGGCCGAGGTCTACGACGGCGTCGAGGACACGCGCACGCTGGGCCTGTTCAACGGCGAACCGGCGGTGATCGTGCTGATCACGCGCCAGCCCTCGGCCAACATCATCGAGACGGTCGACGGCGTGCGCGCGCTGCTGCCCGAACTGCAGTCTCAGCTGCCGCCCGACGTCGAGCTGCGCGTGGCCTCCGACAGCACCAGCTCGATCCGTGCCTCGCTGCACGAGGTCGAGTTCACGCTGGTGGCCTCGGTGCTGCTGGTGGTGCTGGTGGTCAGCCTGTTCCTGCGCAGCGCGCGCGCCACGGTGGTGCCCGCCGTGGCCACGGTGGTCGCGCTGCTCGGCACCTTCGGCGTGATGTACCTGCTGGGCTTCAGCCTCAACAACCTGAGCCTGATGGCGCTCACGGTGGCCACGGGCTTCGTGGTCGACGACGCGATCGTGGTGCTCGAGAACACCAGCCGCCACATCGAGGCCGGCATGACGCGCATGAAGGCCGCGCTGCTCGGCGCCAAGGAGGTGGGCTTCACGGTGCTGTCGATCAGCGTGTCGCTGGTGGCGGTGTTCATTCCGCTGCTGTTCATGGGCGGCCAGGTCGGGCGGCTGTTCCGCGAGTTCGCGGTCACGCTGTCGGCGGCGGTGATGATCTCGCTGGTCATCTCGCTGACCACCACGCCGATGATGTGCGCCTGGCTGCTCAAGCGCGGCGGCGAGGCCGAGAAGAGCAAGCCGCGCGGCCGGCTCGCGCGCTGGTCGGAGCGCAGCTACGAATGGGTGCTCAAGCGCTACGAGGTCAGCCTCGACTGGGCGCTCGACAGCAAGGCACTGGTGACGCTGATCCTGCTGGCGGTGATCGGGCTCAACGTCTACCTGTTCAGCGCGGCGCCCAAGGGCTTCTTCCCGCAGCAGGACAGCGGCCAGCTCAACGGCGGCCTGCGCGCCGACCAGAGCATCTCCTCGCAGGCGCTCGCGGCCAAGCTGCGCGAGGTGGTCGACATCATCCGGCGCGACCCGGCGGTCGACACGGTCACGGGCTTCATCGGCGGCTCGCGCGCGGGCGGCGGCTTCATGTTCGTCAACCTCAAGCCCGTGGACCAGCGCACGGAGAGCGGGATGGCCGTGATCGCGCGGTTGCGGCCGCAGCTCAATCAGGTGACCGGCCTGCGCGTGTTCCTCAACACGGTGCAGGACGTGCGCTCGGGCGGGCGCTCGAGCAACTCCACCTACCAGTACACGCTCAAGAGCGACAACCTGGCCGACCTGCGCACCTGGGCCGGCAAGCTGGCCGACGAGCTGCGGCTGCAGCCGAACCTCACGGACATCGACACCGACCAGGACCAGAACGGCGTGGAAACGGTGGCCGAGGTCGACCTCGACAGCGCGCGCCGGCTCGGCCTGACCTCGCAGGCGGTGGACAACGCGCTCTACAACGCCTTCGGCCAGCGTCAGGTGGCGACCATCTACACCGAGCTCAACCAGTACCACGTGGTGATGGAATGGGCGCCGCGCTACACGCGCAGCCCGAACGCGCTGCGCGACATCTACGTGCCGGCCACGCGCACCTCGGTGGTGGCGGGCCAGACCGTGACCACGCAGGTGGCGGCCAACGGCACGACCAACCAGTCGACCTCGGTGGCCACCACCAACACGGCCACGGCCTCGAAGACCGGTACCGCCTCGACCGCCTCGAGCACCACGCCCTCGGTGCCGGTGTCGGCCAACGCGGGCTCGCGCAACGCCTCCACCGGCAACGTGCTGAGCAACACGCCGACCGCGCTGGTGCCGCTGTCCTCGGTGGCGAAGTTCGTCGAGCGCTCGGTCGCGACCTCGGTGAGCCACGAGGACGGCGAACTGGCCACCACGATCTCGTTCAACCTGGCCGAGGGCGCCAACCTCGGCGATGCGCGCGAGGCCATCGCCAAGGCCGAGGCCAACATCGCGATGCCGATCAACGTGCGCGGCTCCTTCGCGGGCACGGCGCTCGCGGCGCAGCAGTCGCAGGGCCAGCAGGCGATGCTGATCCTGGCCGCGCTGGTGGTCATCTACATCGTGCTGGGCATCCTCTACGAGAGCCTGGTGCACCCGATCACCGTGCTGTCGACGCTGCCCTCGGCCGGCGTGGGTGCGGTGCTGGCGCTGCTGATGTTCCGCATGGAGTTCTCCATCATCGCGCTGATCGGCGTGTTCCTCCTGATCGGCATCGTGAAGAAGAACGCCATCCTGATCATCGACTTCGCGCTCGAGGCCGAGCGCTCGCGCGGCCTGAGCCCGCTGGAAGCGGTGCGCGAGGCCTGCCTGCTGCGCTTCCGCCCGATCCTCATGACCACCCTGGCGGCCGCGCTCGGCGCGTTGCCGCTGGCGATCGGCTTCGGCGAGGGCGCCGAGCTGCGCCGGCCGCTGGGCGTGGCGATCATCGGCGGGCTGATCGCCAGCCAGGTGCTGACCCTGCTCACCACGCCGGTGGTCTACCTGCTGCTCGACAAGCTGCGCCGCCGCGGCGCCGACGAGAGCCACCTGAGCCGCACGATGGAGGTCCAGCCATGACCGCAACGACAAAGACACCACGGCCCGCACGCGCCATCCGAAGAATGCCCGCCTCCCTGTTCCAGACCCCTTTCTTCCCGAAGCGCATCGCGCTGGCCGCGACCCTCGCGGCGCTGCTCGCGGGCTGCGCCGTCGGGCCGGCCTACCAGGTGCCCGTCGCCGTGTCGCCCGCGGGCTGGAAGGAGCAGAAGACCGCCGAGGGCTGGCTGCCGGCCGCGCCGGCCGACACGCTCGAGCGCGGCGAATGGTGGAAGCTCTTCGGCGATCCGTTGCTCGACGAGCTCGCGGGCCGGGTGCAGGTGTCGAACCAGAACATCGCGGCCGCGGTCGCCAACTATGCGCAGGCGCAGGCGCTGGTGCGCGGCGAGCGCGCGGCGCTGTTCCCCTCGGTCTCGCTGAGCGGCAGCGGCAAGCGCAGCGGCAACATCGGCGGCGACAGCAATGCCTCGAACAATTTCTCCGCCTCGCTCGCGGCCGACTGGTCGCCCGACGTCTGGGGCCGGCTGCGCGCGGCGGTCAGCAGCGCGCAGGCCAATGCGCAGGCCAGCGAGGCCGACCTCGCGGCCGCGCGGCTGTCGGCGGTGGGCGCGGTCGCGACCAACTACTTCTCGCTGCGCGAGGCCGATGCCGAGATGGTGCTGCTCGACGAGACCATCGAGGGCTACCAGCGCGCCTACGAGATCACCAACAACCGCTACCAGGCCGGCATCGCCGCGCAGACCGACGTGCTGCAGGCGCAGACCCAGCTCGTGAACGCGCGCGCCGAGCGCGTCGGCCTGCAGCGCACGCGCGCCACCTACGAGCATGCGATCGCGGTGCTCGTGGGCGCGGCGCCGGCCGACTTCAGCCTGGCGGCCGCGAAGTGGACGCCGAGCGTGCCGGGCGTGCCGAGCGGCGTGCCCTCGACGCTGCTGCAGCGCCGCCCCGACATCGCGGCGGCCGAGCGCTCGGTGGCCGCGGCCAATGCGCAGATCGGCATCGCGCGCGCGGCCTACTTCCCGAACTTCAGCCTCAACGCCTCGGTCTCGAGCAATGCGAGCAAGGTCAAGGACCTGTTCAATGCCTCGAACACCCTGTGGGCGCTCGGGCTGTCGGTGGCGCAGGTGGTGTTCGACGCGGGCGCCATCGAGGCCAACGTCGACTCGGCCAAGGCCAGCCACGAGGCGGCGGTGGCGCGCTACCGCCAGACCGTGCTCGCGGCCTTCCAGGCGGTGGAGGACCAGCTCAGCGCGGGCGCCACGCTGGCGCAGCAGGAAGGGCTGCGGCGCGAGGCCTCGGCCGCGGCCGACAAGACCGAGCAGCAGCTGCTCAACCGCTACCGCGCGGCGCAGGTCAACTACACCGACGTCGTGACCGCGCAGGTGGCCGCGCTCAATGCGCGCCGCACGCTGGTGCAGCTGCAGGTCAACCGCCAGACCTCGGCGATCGCGCTGATCCAGGCGCTCGGCGGCGGCTGGCACGCCGAGTGGATGGCCGACGCCGGCACGCAGCCCGCCACGCGCTGAACGCGCCGGTGGGGTACGGGCCGGGAAAGGGTGGCGGACGCACGCGGCTGCGCGCGCGCCCCTGAAGTCGCCGCCGCGCCGCGCGTGTTCTCGCGGCCGGCGGCGTTCGAAGCCGGACCTTCAGCGGTTCAATGGGCCGGGCGGTCCGTCATGCCGCCGAGATAGTCCTTGTCGGTCACCAGCACCCACAGCGCCAGCACCAGGATCGCCGCGGCCACGAACACCGCGTTGACCAGCGCCACCTCGAGCGTGCCGAAGCCCAGCACCCACGGCGACACCGCGAGCCAGACTGCGAGCGCGGCCTCGGTCCACTCTTCCCAGGCCTTCGGCACGAAGGTCGCCCCCAGTGCCACGGCACCGAGCACGAGCCCGGTGACGATCGCGCCCCACATGGCGAGCGCATGGCCCTGGAAACCCAGGACCCAGGGCGAGACGACCAGCCAGACGCCGAGGACGACGTTGACCGGGTCTTGCCAATGCTTCACTTGCTTCATGGTCTTTACCTCCTGTCGCGGCGACAGCAGGACGCGCGACCGCGACCGGGGTTGGACTGCGTGGCTTTGCCGGTGGTTCCGCGCGCTCAGCCGCCGCGCGCCACCGGCGGCACCAGGTAGGCTCCCGACTCGAACAGCTGCGCCTCGGCCTGGTCGATGCGCCGGATCACGGCCTTGCCCGCGCGGCTCGCGAGCAGCTCGACCAGCGCCTCGGCCACGGCCACGCCCGCGGCCACCGAGGGAAAGAACGAGGGGCTGTGGATGGTGAACAGCAGGGTCTCGTCGGCGCGCAGCGAAATCGGCGAGCCGAGGCTGTCGGTCAGCGCCACGATGCGGGCGCCCGCGGCCTTGGCGGCCTCGGCCACCTGCAGCGCCTCGCGCGAGTAGGGCGCGAAGCTCGCGATCAGCACCACGTCGCCGCGCCCGAAGGCGCGCTGCTGCATCTCGAGCGTGCCGCCCTGGCCGTCGACCAGGTGCACGCTGCCGCGAAAGAGCCGGTACACGTAGACGAAGGAGAAGGCGATCGGGTAGCAGGCGCGAAAGCCGGCCGCGTGCACCGCGGGCGCCTTCTCCATCAGCGCGCAGACCTTCTGCAGCGCCGCTTCGCTCTGCTGCTGCGTGGTCTCGAGGTTGCGCCGCTGCACCTCGAACATCTCGCCGGTCAGGCCGCGGTCGCGCGCGCGGCCCACGAGCTGCTGGGCGCGCGCGCCGTAGGCCTCGGCGCCCAGGCCCATGTCGGCGGCGAAGGCGGCCTTGAGCTGCGGCCAGCCGTCGAAGCCCAGCGTCTGGGCGAAGCGCACCAGCGTGGCGGGCGTGCTCTGCGCGCGCGTGCCGATGTTGCGCATCGAGCCCGTGACCACCTCGTTCGGATGGTCGAGCACGTAGCGCGCCACCTGCTGCAGCGCGGGGCTCAGGTCGTCGAAGCGCTGGCGGATCTGGTCTCTGGCGCCCATGGCGGCGTTCCTCGTTGTCTCTGGCGTTGGAACGAATGTACCGGAGGCGCGCCCGGCGTTCCGGGCCGGGGCTGGAACGGGTGAAGCGAGTGGAACGGTTGACGGAACAAATGTTCCAAGAAATAATTCACCCGAAACGTTGGTTCCAAATTCCATCCGCCGGTCTCCACGCCATGACGCACGTCTTCCATCGCCATCTCCGCCAGACCCCGCCCGTCGCCACGGGCTCGCATGGCCTCTACATCCGCGACGCCGAGGGCCGCGAATACCTCGATGCCTCGGGCGGCGCGGCCGTGTCCTCGCTGGGCCACGCGCATCCCGAGGTGCTGGCCGCGATGCATGCGCAGATCGACCGGCTGGCCTATGCCCACACCAGCTTCTTCACCAGCGAGGTGGCCGAGCGCCTGGCCGACGAGCTGATCGGCGCGGCGCCCGAAGGCATGAGCCATGCCTACCTCGTGAGCGGCGGTTCCGAGGCGGTGGAGGCGGCGCTCAAGATGGCGCGCCAGTACTTCGTGGAGATCGGCCAGCCGCAGCGCACCCACTTCATCGCGCGGCGGCAGAGCTACCACGGCAACACGCTGGGCGCGCTCGCGGTCGGCGGCAATGCCTGGCGGCGCGAGCCCTTCGCGCCGATCCTGGTGCCGGCCACGCATGTGTCGCCCTGCTATCCCTACCGCGAGCAGCGCGCCGACGAGAGCCCCGCGCAGTACGGCCAGCGGCTCGCGAACGAGCTCGAGGCCGCGATCCTCGCGCAGGGCGCCGACCGCGTGATCGCCTTCGTCGCCGAGACCGTGGGCGGCGCCACCGCGGGCGTGCTGGTGCCGGTGCCCGGCTACTTCCAGGCGGTGCGCGCGGTCTGCGACAGGTACGGCGTGCTGCTGATCCTCGACGAGGTGATGTGCGGCATGGGCCGCACCGGCACCTTGCATGCCTGCGAGCAGGAAGGCGTGGTGCCCGACCTGATGACCATCGCCAAGGGCCTGGGCGGCGGCTACCAGCCGGTGGGCGCGGTGCTCGCGCAGCGCCGGGTGGTCGAGGCGATGTCGCAGGGCAGCGGCTTCTTCCAGCATGGCCACACCTACCTCGGCCATCCGATGGCCTGCGCGGCCGCGCTCGCGGTGCAGCAGACGATACGGCGCGAAGGCCTGGTCGCGAAGGTGCGCGAGGACGGCACGGCCTTCGGCGCGATGCTGGCCGAGGCGCTCGGCGCGCATCCGCACGTGGGCGACATCCGCGGCCGCGGCTTCTTTTGGGGCCTCGAGCTGGTGGCCGAGCGCGCGGGCAAGACGCCCTTCGATCCCGCACTCAAGCTGCATGCGGCCGTCAAGAAGGAGGCGATGGCGCGCGGGCTGCTGTGCTATCCCTTCGGCGGCACGGTCGACGGCCGCCAGGGCGACCACGTGCTGCTCGCGCCGCCCTTCGTCGCCACGCGCGACGAACTGCGCGAGATCGTCGCGCGTCTCGCCGATGCCATCGACGCGGTCACGCGCCGCGCCGCGGGCTGAGTCCGCGCTTCTTCCTTCCCTTTTTCTTTCACCCACCGCCTCGAGGAGCACCTCCATGCCCAAGCCACGCCTGCCGTTTTCCTTCCTGCTCGCTGCCGCCCTCGTGCTGCCGGCGCTCTGCGCGAGCGCGCAGGAGAGCGACACCCTCGCCAAGATCAAGGCCAGCGGCGCCATCACCTTCGGCTACCGCGAATCCTCGTTCGGCTTCTCGTACCTCGACGCCAACCTCAAGCCGATCGGCTACAGCATCGAGATCTGCAAGCGCATCGTGGAAGCGCTGAAGAGCGAACTCAAAATGCCGGCGATCGAGATCCGCTACCAGGCCGTGACCTCGGCCAACCGCATCCCGCTGGTGCAGAACGGCACGGTCGACATCGAGTGCGGCTCCACCACCAACCTGGTCGAGCGCCAGAAGCTGGTGGCCTTCTCGCCCGACATCTTCCGCTACAACGTGCGCATGCTCGTGAAGGCCGATTCGGGCATCAAGAGCATCGCCGACCTGCAGGGCAAGACCGTGGTGACCACCACCGGCACCACCTCGTTCCGGCTGCTGCGCGAAGCCGACAAGGGCCGCAACCTCGAGGTCACGAGCCTCGGCGGCAAGGACCACAGCGACTCCTTCCTGCTGGTGGAGAGCGGCCGCGCGCAGGCCTTCGTGCTCGACGACATCCTGCTGGCCGGCCAGCTCGCGAACGCGCGCAACCCGAAGGATTTCGTGATCACCGGCGAGAGCCTGCGCACCGAGAACCAGTCGCTGATGTTCCGCAAGGACGATCCGGCCTTCAAGGCCATCGTCGACCGCGTGGTCTCGGGCATGATGAAGTCCGGCGAGATGGAGACTCTCTACGGCAAGTGGTTCACCTCGCCCATTCCGCCCAAGGGCATCAACATCAACTACCCGCTCAACGCCGAGACGAAGGACGCCTTCGCCAATCCCTCGTCGAAGGGCATCTGAGCCGCATCGCGTTCCCATGACCCGCATCGCCCTGATCCACGCGCTCGCGCATTCGGTTGCACCCATCAACGACGCCTTCGCGCGCGACTGGCCGCAGGCGCTGCGCATGAACCTGCTCGACGACAGCCTGTCGGCCGATCTCGCGCGCGGCGGGCGCGGGCTCGACGCGGCCATGCACGAGCGCTTCCAGCGGCTCGCGCAGTACGCGGTCGACACCGGCGCCGAGGGCATCCTCTTCACCTGCTCGGCCTTCGGTTCCTGCATCGAGGCGGTGGCGCGGCGCCATGCGCCGCTGCCGGTGCTCAAGCCCAACGAGGCGATGGTGGAAGAGGCGGTGCAGGCACTGCGCGAGGCCGGCCCCGGCGCGCGGCTCGGGCTGATCGCCAGCTTCGCGCCCACGCTGGCCTCGATGCCGCCCGAATTCCCGGCCGGCGTCGCGCTGGTGCCGGCACTCGCCGAAGGGGCGCTCGAGGCGCTGAATGCGGGCGACGGGGCGCGGCACGATGCGTTGATCGCCAAGCAGGCCGAGGCCTTGCGCGCGCAGGGCTGCAGCCACATCGCGCTCGCGCAGTTCAGCATGGCGCGCGCACGCGCGGCCTGCGAGAGCGCCTCGGGGCTGCCGGTGCTGACCACGGTCGACAGCGCGGTGCGCGCGCTGCGCCGGCGCACCTCAGGCTGAACGGTCGCCGCGCAGCAGCGTGTAGATCGCGGTGGCGGCGAGCTGCGCCGCGTCGCTGCGCCCGAGCGTGCGCGGGCGTCCGGTCGCGCGGTCCGCGGCCTGCAGGCCCTCGGCCAGGCGGCGGTAGATCTCGGCCGAAGGCATGGTGCCGCTGGTGCCCAGCGCATCGCAGTAGGTCTCGACCAGCAGTTCGTTGAGGCGTTCGCACTCGGCATTCGAGAGCTTCATCGCATCGCCGTCGAACAGCGTCGCCACCGCGTGCATCAGGTAGGCCTGGGTTTCGAGCGAGAAGCCCTGCTGCCGTACGCAGTCCTCCATCGCGCTCCAGAAGCAGGGGCCCGAGGTGCGGCGCCAGCTCTCGAGGATGCGGCGCGCGCGCGCCGTGAGGTCGGCCTGCGGGTCGCGCGGCGCGCAGGGCCGCAGCGCCAGGCCCTGCAGCGCGAGCGCGGGGGCGGCGTCGGCGCCGCCGAGCAGGAAGCTCCAGAGCTGCCAGCGCACATACCACTTGCGGTCGTGGGCGGGGTCGAGCGCCTGCGTCAGGCCGCGCTCGATGTATTCGGCCGCACCGGCCGTCTGCCAGGCCATGTGCCCGTCTTCCAGGTCCAGCGGCTGCATGCGCTGCGACATCCGGTCGGCCGCGACCTGGCCTTCGGCGACCAGCGTGGCGCCGCGGCCGCGGCGGTCGATCTCGCCCAGGCAGCGCGCGAGCCGTTCCAGTTCGCCGGTCGAGGCACCCGTGGCGCGGGTGGCGCGGGACAGGGCCGCCTGCCGGTCGGTCTCGCGGCGGCGCGCACCGTGGCGCGCATGCGCGGCGTAATCGTCGGCGGTCGACGCATGCTCCTCGAGGCACAGCAGCAGTTCGTGGGCGTCTTTTTCGCGCTCGGGCGCGGGGGCGAGCATGCAATGTCCTTCGGTTGGCCGTCGGCGCGGGACGCCGGCGCGATGGGACTGTGACCGCGCCCGGCGGTCGGCGCCATCCCCCAAACTAGGTATGTCATAGAACGATACGAAGATGGGTGAACGGGCCACGGCGGCGGCCCGCGGAGCCTGAACCGGACCTGACCGGCTCCCTCGCGATAATTGCCGCTCTTTCAAGGAGTACGCGTTGGATATCGTTCTGCTGGTCAAGGCCGCCGTCATGGGCATCGTGGAGGGGCTGACCGAATTTCTGCCGATCTCGTCGACCGGCCACCTGATTCTTGCGGGCTCGCTGCTCGGCGGCTTCGACGACGAGCGCGGCAAGGTGTTCGAGATCGCGATCCAGACCGGCGCGATCTTCGCGGTGATCATGGTCTATTGGCAGAAGATCCGCTCGACCGTGGTGGCGCTGCCGCGCCAGGCCAAGGCGCAGCGCTTCGCGCTCAACGTGCTGATCGGCTTCCTGCCCGCGGTGGTGCTGGGCCTGCTGTTCGGCAAGGTGATCAAGGAACACCTGTTCACGCCGGCCGTGGTGGCCAGCACCTTCATCATCGGCGGCTTCATCATCCTGTGGGCCGAGAAGCGGCCGCCGGGCTCGGTGCGGGTCGAGAACGTCGACGACATGACGCCCTGGGACGCCCTCAAGGTCGGCCTGGTGCAGTGCTTCGCGATGGTGCCGGGCACCAGCCGCAGCGGCTCCACCATCATCGGCGGCATGCTGCTGGGGCTGTCGCGCCAGGCGGCCACCGACTTCTCGTTCTTCCTCGCGATCCCGACGCTGATCGGCGCCGGCGTCTACAGCCTCTACAAGGTGCGCTCGCTGCTGTCGGTGGCCGACATCCCGCTGTTCGCCGTCGGCCTGCTGTTCTCGTTCCTCAGTGCCTGGCTGTGCGTGCGCTGGCTGCTGCGCTACATCAGCTCGCACAGCTTCGTTCCCTTCGCCTGGTATCGCATCGCCTTCGGCATCCTGATCCTCGTCACCGCCTGGCAGGGCTGGATCGTCTGGGCCGAGTGAGGCCCTAGCCTGTCGTCTCAGACGGCGCCGACCGGCATCCGCAGCCCGACGCGGGTGGCGCCCGGCGCCGAGGCGATCTCGAAGGCCCCGCCCAGCCGCCGCGCCCGCGTGCGCAGGCTGCGCAGGCCGGTGCCCTCGGGCCGCGGCGGCGCCTCGGGCTCGAAGCCGCGGCCGTCGTCGCGCACCTCCAGCCGCAGCTGGCCGTTCTCTTCCACCAGCGACACGTCGACCCGCCGCGCGCCGCTGTGGCGCAGCACGTTGGTCAGCGCCTCCTGCAAAAAACGCAGCAGGTCGAGGTTCTGCGAGGGCGCGAGCGTCAGCGCCTGCAGGCCTTCCACGCGCCAGCGGCATTCGATGCCGTTGGCCTCGAGCAGTTGCGTGAGCCGGTGCCGCAGCGGCGCGACCAGGTCCGCGAGCGCGTGCGCGCCGTCGTCGCGGCCGTTGGTGTCGATGATCAGCCGCAGGTCGTCGCGCAGCCGCTTGAGCATGGCCAGCAGCTGAGGTGCGCTCAGGTGCTCGGGCGTGCGCTCCAGCGTCGCGATGCTGCCCACCAGCATGCCGCCCAGGCCGTCGTGCAGGTCGCTCGCGAGGTTCACGCGCTCGCCGATGCGCGCATGCGCGAGTTCCAGCGCATGGCGCTGCGACAGCGTGGCCGCGAGCTCGTCCTTGGCGGCGTTCACCTCCTGGATCAGCTCGGTGTTGAAGTTCTCGATCCGGCGCAGGCTCTGCACGAAGCGCCCGGCCTGCGTCAGCGCCATGCCCAGCAGCAGCGCGTAGGACGACATGGTCGTGTAGTAGGTGTTGCTGTCGATCACCTGGGTGAACACCAGCAGGTCGTGCGCGCCCGTGAGTCCCGACACCGCCATGAAGGGCGCGAGCGAACGCATCGGGCTGCCGCGGTGGCGCCAGGCGTGGACGATGGCGGCGCTGTTGACCACGATGATCGTGAGCCCGCCCACCAGCGTCCACACCGCGCGGTGCAGCGGCAGCGCCGCGGGCGCGGCCAGCCACAGGTCGAGCACGCCGATCGCCGCCGCCAGCAGCGAGGCGCCCTCGAGCAGCGGCATGCGGCGCTCGCAGAAGCGCAGCGCGAACACCGCGTAGGCGGTGCTGAAGACCAGCAGCAGCGAGGTGTTGAGCGCCTGCCAGGCCGAGGTGGTGGCGAAGGGCCAGGGGCTGGTGGCGATCTGGTTGTAGCCGAACAGCAGCCACAGCATGGACATCAGCGCGAACCAGCCGTAGGCGGTCTCGCGCCGCCGCAGCAGCCACAGCGCCGCGAAGAAGGCCGACACCGCCGCGCTGACCGCGAGGCCCAGCACCTGCAGGTCGCGCCGCACCACGCGCTCGCGTTCGTAGGTGGCCTGCAGCACGGCCGGCGGTCCGACCACGACGGGCCCGAGCCCGGCCTGGTAGACCGCGAGCCCGGAGACGCGCACCAGCAAGGTGTTGGTGCCCGTGCGCAGCAGCGGCGGTGCCAGCAGCCAGTAGCGCGGCGTGTTCCAGGCCCGCGTGAGCGGCTCGACCAGGCTGGCGTCGCGCGAGATCGGCGTGCCGTTGAGGTACACGGCGCCGGCCATGTTGAGGTAGTGCAGCAGCAGGCCGGTTTCGCGCGGCTCGGCGGGCTGTTCCCAGCGCAGCCGGTACCAGGCCACGCCGTCGAAGCCGCTCCAGCGGTCGGCCCAGTTGTCGGGCAGGGCGGCGACCGGCTCCCAGCCGTCCTCGGGCGGACGGGTGTCGTTCCAGCCGGCGGCGCGCACGGCCTCGATGCGCAGCGCGGGGAAGTCCTGGGCCAGTGCGCCGTGCGCGCACAGCAGCAGCGCCAGCGCCGCGGCCAGGCGGCGCAGGAAGCTCAGCGCAGCAGCCCGTGCAGCCGCGCCTGGTACACCGCCTCGGTGCGCGATCCGACGGCCAGCTTGCGGTAGATGTTCTTGGTGTGGCATTCCACGGTCAATCGGGAGATCGAGAGCATTTCGGCCATGTCGCGGTTGCTGAGGCCTTGCGACACCAGTTCGAGGATGCGGTGCTCGCGCCGGCTCAGCAGCGCAGACGAGGCCCCCGCCGAGGCGGGCAGCAGCTCGCCCGGCTGGGTGTCGGCGGTCATGGCCGGGACCGGCAGCGATGCCGGCAGCGCGCTCGGCTGGAGCGTGAGCCAGCCCAGGATGCGCCGCGCGATCGCGGGATCGATCGGCGCGCCGCCCTGCGCGATGCTGCGCAGCGCGATGCCGAGCTCGAGGTCGTCGCGTTCCTTCAGCAGGTAGCCGATGGCGCCCGCGCGCAGCGCCGCGAAGATGGTTTCCTCGGTGCGGTAGGCCGAGATCACCACGGCCGGCAGCCGCGGATGGTGCGCGCGCAGCCAGCCGATCAGGTCGACGCCGCTGCCGTCGGGCAACCCGATGTCGACCAGCGCCACGCCGAAGCTGCGTCCGGCCAGCAGCGCCTGCGCCGAGGCCACGCTGTCGGCCCAGGCGATCTGCGGCGCGGTGCAGCCCAGCGTGCCGAGCACATGGGCCAGCCGCTGCTGCATGGCCGGATCGTCCTCGACCACCAGCGCGGGGGTCAGCGACACGGGTTCTGGGGTTTCCGGAAGAGGCGTGGACATGGCGGCGGGCGTTTTCCCTGGATTGTCGCCAGTTATTGCAATTTGTATCGCCGTCGTGGTTTTCCTGGCGTCCGCCGGGAGCCACGGACAATCGCGCGCATGCCCG
The DNA here is from genome assembly GCF_057809595.1 of Variovorax sp. FG153. Taxonomy (NCBI): domain Bacteria; kingdom Pseudomonadati; phylum Pseudomonadota; class Betaproteobacteria; order Burkholderiales; family Comamonadaceae; genus Variovorax; species Variovorax sp. FG153. The sequence continues at coordinate 41,040 of NZ_JBMDKG010000055.1, read as the reverse complement.
ACCTTCGCGAACTCATGCGCCAGTTTCCGCGCGCCGGCCGCCTCGAGGCCGTCTACCTGCGACCCGCGCGGCGCCAGCCGGTGCAGGCCGTCGAGGGCGCGCGGGCGCTCGCGGGCCTGGGACTGGAAGGCGACCGCGCGAGCGCGGCCCGGCCCGGCGGCAAGCGCCAGGTCACGCTGATCCAGGCCGAGCACCTGAGCGCGATCGCCGCGCTGGCCGGCCATGCGGCCGTCGACGCCGCGCTGCTGCGGCGCAACCTTGTGGTGTCGGGCCTGAACCTGATCGCCGCGCGCTCGCTGTTCCGCGACCAGCCGCTGGTGCTGCGGCTCGGCGACACGGTGCGGCTCGAGATCACGGGCCCGTGCGAGCCCTGCTCGCGCATGGAGGAGCTGCTGGGCCCAGGCGGCTACAACGCGATGCGCGGCCATGGCGGGCTGACCGCGCGCGTGCTCGCGGGCGGCCCCTTGCGCGCGGGCGACGCGGTGCGCTGCGAGCCCGCCGAGGTCTGACTCAGAGCCTGAAGCCCGAATCCTTCACGAGCTGCCCGAGCATGCGGTCGATCTTCGCGAGCCGCTCGCCCTGGTCGGCCGGCGTGCCGGGCACGGTCGTCATGTCGAGGCCCCTGAACTTCTCGACCACCTCGGGCTGCGCGAGCACCTGCGCCAGCGCGGCGTTGTAGCGCGCCACCGTGGCCTCGGGCACGCCGGCGCCCGCGTAGAGGCCCAGCAGCTCGGTGAGCTCCATGCCGGGCAGGCCTGCCTCCTCGAACGAGGGCACCTCGGGCAGCAGCGGCGTGCGCCGCGTCGACGCGAGGATGCGCAGCCGGCCGTTGCGGTGGTAGGGCAGGAAGTCCGACACGCTGGTGATCGCGCCGTGCAGCGTGCCGCCGAGCAGGTCGGGCAGCATCGGCGCCGAGCCCTTGTAGGGCACGGGCAGGCTCTCGACCTGGAAGTGGCGCGCGATCCGGCTCGCCATGAACTCGGGCGCGCTGGCCGCGGCCGGCACGCCGATGGCGGCGTCGCCGCGGTGCGTGGCCAGCCAGCGCCCGAAGGCCGCGAGGTTCGAGGCGTTGGTGGTCGCGGGATTCGTCGCGAGCGCCAGCTCGAAGGTGGCGACGCTGCCCACGGGCCGGAAGTCGCGCGTGGTCGAGAAGCCCGGGTTCTTCACCGTCAGCGGCACCGTCGCCACCGTGTGGGTGTTGGTCAGCATCAGCACCGAGCCGTCGGCCGGCGCGGCCTTGAGCGCGATCGCCGCGAGCTGGCCGCCGGCGCCGGGCCGGTTGTCGACCACCACCGGCTGCTGCAGCTGCAGTGCGAGCTTCTCGGCCACGATGCGCGCGGCGATGTCGGCCGGGCCGCCGGCCGCGTAGCCGACGAGGATGCGGATCGGGTTGCCTTCGGCCCGCGCACGCAGGAAGGGCGCGGCCAGCAGGCCGGCGCCGAGGGCCAGTGCCGAGCGGCGGGGCAGGGACGTGGTCATGTCGTCCTCCCTCGCTTCAGGCGGTCACCGGGGCCGTGCGCCCGATGCGCGCCAGGATCGCGCGCCGCTCGGCCACCACGCCGGCCACGCGCGCGCGCGCCGCCTCGACGATGTGGGCCGGCGCCTTGGCCGGCGCGCCGCTGTCGAACGGCGGCTGCGGGTCGTATTCGGCGAACAGCTGGATCGCGCGCGCCGTGTCGTCGTCGGTGGCCTGCGCGATCGCGCGCAGCGCGCAGTCGATGCCCGAGGTCACGCCGGCGCCGGTGATGCGGTTGCGGTCGACCACCACGCGCTGGTCGCGCGGCGTCGCGCCGACCATCGCCAGCAGTTCGTGCGAGGCCCAGTGGCAGGTGGCCTCGTAGCCCTCGAGCAGGCCGGCCACGCCCAGCAGCAGCGGGCCGGTGCAGATGCCGACCACCCAGTGCGCGCCGCGGCCCTGGCGCGCGAGGAAGTCGACCGTCTCGCGGTCCTCGAACAGCGCCGCGACGCCGGGGCCGCCGGGCACCACGAGCATGTCGAACTGCGGGCAGTCGGCCATCGCCCGCGTGGCGCGGAACTCCCAGCCGAGCTCGGTGCGGATCGGGTCGGTGTGCTTCCACACCAGCGAGAGGCTGGCGCCGGGAATGCGCACCAGCAGGTCCGCGGGCGCGACGTAGTCGGTCGCGGTGATGTCGGGAAAGACGAGCATGCCGATCTTCATGGGGAGACTCCAGGTGGTCCAGGTTGGGGATCGGCCCAGTCTAGGAAGCGGCGGGCTGGCATTCGAGACAATTGCCCCATCATTCCTGCCAGCCCTGGCGCGGCCCGCCGGCTTCGGTTCTGCTGCGTCTTTCTCTTTCGCGAAGGCAACGTCTCCATGTCGATCCTGCCCGTCTGGTTCGTGGTGTTCGAGCGCTTCCAGCTGCTCGACGTGTCGGGTCCGCTGCAGGTGTTCGCCACCGCCAACGACGAGCTGCGGCTCGCGGGCCGCGCGCCGGTCTACCGCACGCGCGTGCTGGCCGCGCAGGCGGGGCCGGTGGCGAGTTCGAGCGGGCTCGCGGTGCAGGCCGAGGCCTGGCCCGCGCGCGTGCGCCATGCCGAGGCGGGCACCAGCACCGTGGTCGCGCCCGGCGGCCCGGCCGCCTGGAACCCTTCGACGCAGCTCGGCGGTGGCGGCACCGAAGCCGCCGAGGCCTGGCTGCGCCGCCATGGCGCGCGCTTCGACCGCGTCGCCTCGGTCTGCACCGGCGCCTTCGTGCTGGGCCGCGCGGGCCTGCTCGACGGCTGCCGCGCCGCCACCCACTGGGGCGCCTGCGACGCGCTGAGCACCGCCTTTCCGCGCATCGAGGTGCAGCGCGACGCGATCTATTTCCGCGACGGCCGCCGCTGGACCTCGGCCGGCGTCACGGCCGGCATCGACATGGCGCTGGGCATGGTCGAGGCCGATCTCGGCCGCGCGATCGCCATCGGCGTGGCGAAGAAGCTGGTGGTGTTCTACAAGCGCCCGGGCGGGCAGTCGCAGTTCAGCAGCGCGCTGCTCGCGCAGGAGGCCGAGGACCCGCGCATCGAGTCGCTGCATGGCTGGATCGACGAGCACCTGCACGAGACGCTCGACGTGGCGCGGCTGGCCGACCGCATGGCGATGGCGCCGCGCACCTTCGCGCGCTTCTACCTGCAGCGCACCGGCGTCACGCCCGCGCATGCGGTCGAACGCATGCGGCTGGACCGCGCGACGCGGCTGCTCGAGTCGTCGGGCGCCAGCATCAAGGCGGTGGCGCAGCGCTGCGGTTTCGGGTCGGAGGAGATCATGCGGCGCGCGTTCCAGCGGCGCTTCGGGGTGCCGCCGCTCGATTACCGGGCGCGCTTCCGCTGAGGCCCTGTCAGCCCATCAGGTTGCGCAGCGCCGCCTCGATCGCGGCCGCCGTGGCCAGCGGCTTCTCCATCGGGAACAGGTGCGTGCCGTCGAGCATCGCGATGCGGCCCTTGGTCACCTGCTGCGTCATCGCCATGCCCACGCGCTTCATCTCGGCCGACTGGCGCCCGCCGATGAAGGCCGCCTTGCACTTGAGCGGATGGCTGCGCAGCAGCGCGCCGAGGTTGTGCGGCAGCGTGTTGTAGATGGCGGTCTCGACGTCGCGGTCGAAGCTCAGCGCGCGCGTGTCCTCGCTATCGAAGGTGCCGTGGTCGATGTAGTCGTGCAGCACCTGCTCGTCCCACTTGGCGAAGGCCTTCTTGCTGCGGAAATGCTCGAACACCGCCTCGCGGTGCTCCCAGCTGTTGCGGCGCCGGCGGCTGATCGCGCCCGGCGAGATGCTCTTCATGAGCGGCGTGCGCTTCACCATGTTGAGCGTGTTGGCGCGCCAGCCGCCGAGGATCGGCGAGTCGACCAGCACCACGCCGCGCGCCAGCTCGGGATGCCGCGCGGCGCACATCAGGCTCAGGAAGCCGCCGAGCGAATGGCCGACCAGGAACACCGGCCCGCCCGCGCGTTCGGCGCGCGGCCGCGCGAAGGCGGCCAGCTGCTCGACCAGGTGCGGCCAGTTGTCGGTGACGGGGTACTTCGGGTCGTGCCCGAATTTCTCGATGGCATCGACCTCGAAGCCGCGGTTGCGCAGGCTGTCGAGGACGACGCGGTAGGTGCTCGCGGGAAAGCTGTTGCCGTGCGAGAAGACGATCGGCGGCACGGGGTTCAGATGAGCTTTTCGTCGGGCGTGGAGATCTTGCGCAGCGCGCCGTGCCGCGTCGCCGGCATCTTCAGCGGATGCTCGGTGGCGCTGTCGTCCCACACCGGGTCCTCGATGCTGTCGAACACCTCGCGCAGCTTCTGGCCCCAGCTGTTGTGCACCATGCGGTAGTAGGGGTTGTCGGCGTCGATGCAGATCACGCGGTCGGTCTCGAGCTTGTTGGCCTCGTAGACCACGAGGTCCAGCGGCAGGCCGACCGAGAGGTTGGACTTCATGGTCGAGTCCATCGACACCAGCGCGCACTTGGCGGCCTCGTCGAGCGGGGTCTCGGGCGTGAGCACGCGGTCGAGCACCGGCTTGCCGTACTTCGATTCGCCGATCTGGAAGTACGGCGTCTCGGTCGTGGCCTCGATGAAGTTGCCGGCCGCGTAGACCAGGAACAGGCGCATGCCCTCGCCCTTGACCTGGCCGCCGAAGATGAACGAGACGTTGAAGTCCAGGCCCGCATGCTTGAGCGCCTCGGCATCGCGGTCGTAGACGTGGCGCACGGCCGAGCCGAGCACGCGCGCGGCATCGAACATGCTCTTGGCGTTCCAGATCGTGGTCGGCGTGCCGGGCTCGCCGTTTTCCTGTGTCTCGCGCAGTTCCTCGATCTGCAGGATCTCGCGCACCGACTGCGAGATGCTGAGGTTGCCCGAGGACAGCAGCACCATGACGCGGTCGCCGGGCTGCTCGTAGACGATCATCTTGCGGAAGGTGCTGATGTGGTCCACGCCCGCGTTGGTGCGCGAATCGGACAGGAACACCAGGCCGGCGTTGAGTTTGATGCCTACGCAATAAGTCATTTTTTCGTCTCGCAAGAGCAGTGCCTGCTCATGGGGCTCCGCGGTCGCGTGCATTCAGTTTCTGTAAGGCGTAGAGCGCGTCGAGGGCTTCGCGCGGGGTCATCGCGTCGGGGTCGAGCGCGGACAGCGCGGATTCTACGGCGCTGATCAGGGGGGTCTCGGAGGCCGGGGGCGGGGCGAACAGGTCGACCTGGGCCCGCGTCTGCGCATGCTGCGACTCGAGCGCTTCCAGCGCCTGGCGCGCATGGTTGACCACCGCCGCGGGCATGCCCGCCAGCCGCGCGACCTGGATTCCGTAGCTCTTGCTGGCCGGGCCGGGCTGCATCTCGTGCAGGAACACGATGTCGCGGCCGGCCTCGGTGGCGCTCACGTGCATGTTGACCGCGCCATGGTGCGTGGCCGGGAACTCCGTGAGCTCGAAGTAGTGGGTGGCGAACAGCGTGAAGGCCTTGGCCCGGTCGTGCAGCTGGGCCGCGATGCCGGCGGCCAGCGCCAGCCCGTCGAAGGTGCTGGTGCCGCGGCCGATCTCGTCCATCAGCACCAGCGACTGCGCGGTGGCGCCGTGCAGGATCTGCGCGGCCTCGGTCATCTCGAGCATGAAGGTCGACTGCGCGTTGGCCAGGTCGTCGGCCGCGCCGATGCGGGTGTGGATGGCGTCGATCGGCCCCAGGCGGCAGGCCGCGGCCGGCACGTGCGAGCCGATGGAGGCCAGCAGCACGATGATCGCCACCTGCCGCATGTAGGTCGACTTGCCGCCCATGTTGGGGCCGGTGATGACCTGCATGCGCTGCTGCGGGCCGAGCTGGGTGTCGTTGGCGATGAAGCCGCCCGAGGATTTCTCGGCCAGCCGCGCCTCGACCACCGGATGGCGGCCCTGCTGGATCTCGATGCATGGGTGCGAGACGAAGCTCGGCGCGCGCCAGTGCAGCGTGTGCGAGCGCTCGGCCAGCGCGCACAGCGCGTCGAGCGTGGCGAGCGCCGTGGCCAGGCGCGTGAGCGCGGGCACCGAGGCCTGCAGCGCGTCGAGCAGCTGCTCGTAGAGCCACTTCTCGCGCGCCAGCGCGCGGTCCTGCGCGCTCAGCGCCTTGTCCTCGAAGGCCTTGAGCTCGGGCGTGATGAAGCGCTCGGCGTTCTTCAGCGTCTGGCGCCGGCGGTAGTTGTCGGGCACCTTCGACAGCGCGCTCTGCGTGACCTCGATGTAGAAGCCGTGCACCCGGTTGAACTGCACGCGCAGGTTGCTGATGCCGGTGCGCTCGCGTTCGCTGACCTCGAGCTTGAGCAGGAAGTCGTCGCAGTTCTCGCTGATCTCGCGCAGCTCGTCGAGCTCGGCGTCGTGGCCGGTGGCGATCACGCCGCCGTCGCGCACCAGCGCGGCCGGGTCGGGCTTGATCGCGCTCGCCAGCAGCTCGGCGCAGCCCGGCGGCGGCGCCAGGCGTTCGGCGATCTGCGCCAGCAGCGCGGCCGCACCGGGCAGGGCGGGCGCGAGCTGCTCGGCCTTGGCCAGCGCCAGCCGCAGCGCCAGCAGTTCGCGCGGGCGCACCTGGCGCAGCGCGATGCGCGCCGCGATGCGTTCCACGTCGCTGGTGTTCTTGAGCTGCTCGCGCAGCGTGCGCCAGGGCGCGCCGGCGCCGCCGAGCACGGTGGCCTGCAGCGCGCCGATGGCCTCGAGCCGCGCCTGCGCGTCGCCGCGCTCGCGCCGCGGCGCCAGCAGCCAGCGCTTGAGCAGGCGGCTGCCCATGCCGGTCATGCAGGTGTCGAGCAGCGAGAACAGCGTGGGCGAGTCCTCGCCGCGCAGCGTCTGCACCAGCTCGAGGTTGCGCCGCGTGGTGGGCGGCAGCTCGATCAGGTCGCCGTCGCGCTCGACCGTGAGCCGCTGCAGGTGCGACAGCGCGCGGCCCTGCGTGTGCTCGGCATAGCCCAGCAGCGCGGCCGCCGCGGCATGGGCGTTGGTCAGCGATTCGGCGTTCCAGGCCGCCAGGCTCTGGCTACCCATCTGCTCGCTGAGCTTGCGCTCGCCCAGGCCGCCGTCGAACTGCCAGGCCGGCCGCACCGACAGCGTGAAGGGCGTGGCGCTGCGTGCCGCCTTGAGCCGCTGCTCGAAGGCCGGCGTGACCTCGGCGCCGTAGAGCAGTTCGCTCGGCGCGATGCGCGCGATCCAGGCCTCGAGCGCGTCGGCCGGGCATTCGGCCAGCCGCAGCTCGGCGCCGGTCACGCTGAGCCAGGCCAGGCCGCAGAAATTGCGCGTGCCGGCATGCACCGCGAGCAGCGTGGCATCGGCCTTGTCGTTGAGCAGCTCGGCATCGGTCAGCGTGCCGGGCGTGACCACGCGCACCACCTTGCGCTCGACCGGGCCCTTGGCGGCGCCGACCTCGCCGACCTGCTCGCAGATCGCCACCGATTCGCCGAGCTTGATGAGCCGCCCGAGGTAGGTGTCGACCGAGTGGAAGGGCACGCCGCACATCACCACCGGCTGCCCGGCCGACTGGCCGCGCTGGGTCAGCGTGATGTCGAGCAGGCGCGCGGCCTTCTCGGCGTCGGCCCAGAAGAGTTCGTAGAAATCGCCCATCCGGTAGAAGAGCAGGGTGTCCGGATGGTCCGCCTTGAGCCGGAGGTACTGGGCCATCATCGGCGTGTGGCCGGCGTAATCGGGGGCGGCTGCGGCGGGGGTATCTGTCACGGAATGGGCGCGTAAGCCATTGCTGGCGTTGGAGAAAGTGCTGTCTGAGGGTTCGGGCATGGGCGCATCGTCGCGAGGATCCCGGCCAGGCCGTGGCGCGGGGCGCCCGGTATTGTGGCCGACGCGCAAGCCGGTGGGCGGCGGGTGGCGAAGGGGATTCGCGCGGGCAAAAAAACACCCGCGCGCGGCGGGTGGAGTTCTTCCCTGATAGCTGTGGGCGGCTGCTCTTCTTTGTTGGTTGGGCGCCCCCTTTTGCGTGACAGCGCCGCGATGTTCGTGTGTCGCCCACGCAACGCATGTCAGTCTTTGCGCGCTAAGACTTGTAGGCGGACGAAAGAAGTGAGAAAAAAATCACGCAACTAAACCCTTCGGGCGCTTGCGAGCAGGGATGTTTTAACTTTCGCGCTCCGCCTCGGGCCGGTCAGGCAAGGGCCCGCGGCGCCGTGGCACCATCGCCACCCTACCACCCAACCGCGACCCTGGAGCGCCGATGCTGATCAATTGCGTGGCTTACGAGAACGGCGCCAAGCTGGCCGACATCCCGGTCGAGAGCATCAGCGAATACATCTCGCGGCCCGGCTGCTTCGTCTGGGTGGCGCTCAGCGACGCCACGCCCGAGGAACTGGCCGTGATGCAGCTCGAGTTCGGCCTGCATCCGCTGGCCGTGGAGGACGCCCAGCACGGCCACCAGCGGCCCAAGGTCGAGGAGTACGGCGATTCGCTGTTCGTGGTGATGCATCTGGTCGAACCCTCGGAGGCCGGCGAGCAGTGCATCCATGTCGGCGAGGTCGACGTGTTCGTGGGCCGCAACTACGTGCTGTCGGTGCGCAACCGCAGCCGGCAGGGCTTCCTGGGCGTGCGCGAGCGCTGCGAACGCGAGCCCGGACTGCTGAAGAACGGCGCCGGCTTCGTGCTCTACGCGCTGATGGACGCGGTGGTCGACCGCTACTTCCCGGTGATCGACGCGCTCGAGGACGAGCTCGAATCGATCGAGCAGCAGATCTTTGCGCAAAGCGGTGCGGCGCGCGACAAGATCAAGCAGCTCTACGAACTCAAGCGCCGCAGCATGGTGCTCAAGCGCGCGGTCGCGCCGCTGACCGAAGCCGCCGGCAAGCTGCACGGCGGGCGGGTGCCGCAGATCTGCATGGGTTCGCAGGAGTACTTCCGCGACGTCGGCGACCACCTCGGGCGCATCAACGGCTCGATCGACGCGATGCGCGACACGGTGGCCACCGCGATCCAGGTCAACCTCTCGATGGTCACGATCGAGGAGAGCGAGGTCACCAAGCGCCTCGCGGCCTGGGCCAGCATCTTCGCCGTGTGCACCGCCTTCGCGGGCATCTGGGGCATGAACTTCGAATTCATGCCCGAGCTGAAATTCCGCTGGGGCTATCCCACGGCGCTGGCGCTGATCGCGGGCACCTGCGGCTATCTCTACTACCGGTTCCGGCGCGCGGGCTGGCTCTGAGAGCAGGCCGCTAAGGCCCAACTAATAAACATGTAGATAATCAAGTCCCTTATGAAAAGGGACTTCAGCCAGCGTTTCGGCTTCATCGTGAAGGACGTGGCCAAGCGCTACGGCGAGGCCTTCGACCGCCTCGCGCGCGAGCGCATCGGCCTGAGCAGCGCCCAGTGCCGGCTGCTCGGCGTGCTGGCCATGGAAGGCGAGGAGACGCCGCTGTCGCAGGCCGAGCTGGCGCAGCGGCTGGAGCTCACGCCGATGGCCGTGGGCGGCCTGTGCGACCGCATGGAGGCGGCCGGCTGGATCCGCCGCGAGGCCAGCGCCACCGACCGGCGCGTGAAGCTGATCCACCTGCAGCCCAGTGCCGAGAAGGCGCTCGATGCCGCGCTCAATCTCAGCGACGGGCTCAATGCGCGCGTGATGGCGGTGCTGGCGCCCGGCGAGCGCGCCCAGCTGCTGGCGCTGCTCGGCAAGGTGCGCGGCAGCCTGCTCGAGATCACGGGCGGCAACGGCCCCGAGGGCGAGGGCAAATGACCGCCGCGCCCGGAACCGCGGTGCCGCACCGCGGGATGATCACCGTCTCGATCATGCTCGCGACCATCATGCAGGCGCTCGACACCACGATCGCCAACGTCGCGCTGCCGCACATGCAGGGCAGCCTGCAGGCCTCGCAGGACCAGATCACCTGGGTGCTGACCTCCTACATCGTGGCCTCGGCGATCGCGCTGCCGCTCACGGGCTGGCTCTGCGGCCACTGGGGCCGGCGGCGCGTGTTCATCATCTCGGTGATCGGCTTCACCATCGCCTCGGCGCTGTGCGGCCTGGCGACCTCGCTGGTGGGCATCGTCGGCGCGCGGCTGCTGCAGGGCATCTTCGGCGCGGCGCTGGTGCCGCTGTCGCAGGCGGTGCTGCTGGACATCAACCCGCGCGAGAAGGTCGGCCAGGCGATGGCTATCTGGGGCGCGGGCATCATGGTCGGGCCGATCCTCGGGCCGCTGCTGGGCGGCTGGCTCACCGACAACTTCGACTGGCGCTGGGTCTTCTTCATCAACCTGCCGGTGGGCGCCTTCGCCTTCTGGGGCATCGCGCGCTACCTGCCCGAGAGCCGGCCGCAGGGCGAGAAGCTCGACATCTTCGGCTTCGTCACCCTGAGCCTCGCCATCGGCATGCTGCAGCTGTTCCTCGACCGCGGCGAGCAGCTCGACTGGTTCGACTCGTGGGAGATCCGGCTCGAGGCCGCGGCCTCGCTGGTGGCCTTCTGCTTCTTCGTGGTCCACACCTGGACCGTGCGCGGCGTCTCCTTCTTCGACCGCGACCTGCTGAAGGACCGCAACTTCGTCACCGGCCTGCTGTTCGCCTTCATCGTCGGGATGATCCTGTACGCGACCATGGCGCTGCTGCCGAACTTCCTGCAGGGCCTGATGGGCTATCCGGTGGTCTACACGGGGCAGGTCACGGCGCCGCGCGGCATCGGCACCATGATCGCGATGCTGGTGGTGGGGCGGCTGGTGCAGCGCGTGGACGTGCGCGCCATCATGGCGCTGGGCTTCGGGCTCACGGCCTTCTCGCTCTACCAGATGACGCGCATCACGCTGCAGATGGACAGTACCTTGATCATCGTCTCGGGCTTCGTCCAGGGCCTGGGCATCGGCTTCACCTTCGTGCCGCTGTCGACCGCCACCTTCGCCACCCTGGCGCCACGGCTGCGCAACCAGGGCACGCCGATCTTCAGCCTGCTGCGCAACATCGGCAGCAGCGTGGGCATCTCGATCGTGCAGGCGCTGCTCACCGAGGGCTCGAGCGCCGCCCATGCGCAGATCGCGACCACCGTGGCGCCCGGCAATCCGGCGCTGGCCACGCTGCCTTCGATGATGTCGCCCGACAACCCGCTGGGCCTGGCCCTGCTCAACGCCGAGGTCACGCGGCAGGGCGCGCTGGTCGGCTACCTCGACGACTTCGCGATCATGATGGTGATCACGCTGGTGGCGATCCCGCTGCTGCTGCTGATCCGCAGCCCGAAGCGCGCGGCGGCCTCGGGGCCGGCGGAAGTGCCGCACTGAGCGGCACCGCGCGCGAGGCCGATCAGTCCTCGATCGCGTCGTGCGTCGCGGCCGTGCCGCGGCGCCAGTAGCCCGAGGCCCGGATCCACTTCGGATTCGCGCCGCGCTCGCCCACCAGATGCGCGCGCACGGCCTTCGCCACGCCGGTCTCGCAGCCGACCCAGGCGTGGTAGTCGCCCTCGGGCAGCGCCTGCTTCTTGAGCGTCTCGAGCAGCATCGGGCTCAGGCCCGCCGACACGCCGCGGCGATGCACCCACACCAGCGTGAGCGCGGCCCGGGTCTCGAACGGGATCTCGTCCTCGGGGCCGTCGACCTCGGCCAGCACCACCACGCGCGCGCCCGCGGGCAGCTCGGCCAGGCGGCGCGAGATCGCGGGCAGCGCGGTGTCGTCGCCGATCAGCAGGTGCCAGTCGAACTCGGTCGGCACGATGAACGAGCCGCGCGGGCCGCCCACGCCGATGCGGTCGCCGGGCCTGGCGTTCTCGGCCCATTGCGTGGCGGGGCCGGCCTCGTGCAGCGCGAAGTCGATCTCCAGCGTCTTCGCGGCCGCGTCGTGGCGGCGCGGCGTGTAGTCGCGCATGGTGGGCCGGCCCTCGGGCCAGACCGGGCCTTCGGGGCCCATGGTCGGCAGGGTCAGGCGGCCGGTGGCCGGGTCGGGGAAGAACAGCTTGGCGTGGTCGTCGAAGCCCGGGCTGTGGAAGCCCTCGAGCTCGTCGCCGGTGAGCACCACGCGCAGAAGGTGCGGCGTGACGCGCTGCACGCTCTTCACCGTGAGCTGGCGAAAGCGCAGGTCGTGGCGCACGCGGCGCGGCAGGCGGTCGGGTTGGGGGGAGGTGGAGAAGTCGGTCATGTGCGGTTGACTTTCAAAGACGTTCGATCTGTTGTGCGGCGCTGTCGAGCACCGCGGCGAATTCGTGGGCTTGTTGTTCGGTGAGGGGCGTGCCCGAGAGGCGCAGGCGCATCGCGAGCTTGAGGTTCTCGATGGCGCGCGTGACCTGCGGCGGCCGGCCGCCGCGCGCGCCGGCGCCGTCGACGCCGCCGTTGAGGCGTTCCATCATCGATTCGGCGGTCTCGCGGTTGGCCGCCAGGTACTCGCGCCCGCTGTCGGTGAGGGTGTAGCGCTTGCGGCCGCCGCCCTCGGCGCCGCTCTCGACGCTGAGGTGGCCCAGCTCCTCGAGCAGCGTCAGCGTGGGATAGACCACGCCGGGGCTCGGCGCATAGCTGCCGCCCAGGCGTTCCTCGATCAGCTTGATGAGCTCGTAGCCGTGCGAGGGCTTGTCGGCGATGAGCTGCAGCAGCACGAAGCGCAGGCCGCCGTGGCCGAACACCCGGCCGGCGCCGAAGCCGTGGCGCCCGCCGCGGCCCCGCCCGCCCGAGAGGCCGTCCTCGTGCTCGCCGCGCGGGGTGCGGTGGCAATGGTCGAAGTGGAAATGGCGCATGGGAGCCTCTCTTTCTGAATCGATATCTGTTTGTGTCTAAATTATTTTAGATATATCTAAATCAATGCGTCAAGAGGGGCGGAAGGCAAGACCGGGGCGCCGTCGGGGCCAATTTAGATAGCCCCCGATGCGGTCCCCGGGCGCCGCGAGGCGTTTTCCGACGCGCCGTACCATCGAGGCCATGGAACGTCTTACCCGCCAGCGCGCCGCCGTGTTCTCGGCCTTCAGCGATGCCAGCCGCGTGCTCACCGCCCCCGAAATCCATGCGCATGCGCGCGAGCTCGTGCCCGAGATCAGCCTGTCGACCGTCTACCGCCAGGTGTCGGCGCTGCTCGCGGACGGCGAGATCGCCAAGGTCGAGCTGCCCGGCGAGCCCGCGCGCTACGAGGTCGCGTGCCGGGAGGAACACGCGCACGGCGACCACGCCCACGAACACGAGAAGGGGCAGGGCCGCGCGGGCGACCACCACCATCACTACTTCCATTGCCTGTCGTGCGGCCAGGTGTTCCTGCTGCACGCCTGCCCGGGCCCGATGGACGACCTCGCGCCGCCGGGCTTCCAGGTCGCGAGCCACGAGGTGACCCTGCACGGCAGCTGCGCGGCCTGCGTGGCGAAGGCGGCGCCGGCCGGCCGATCGCACTGAACAGGGCACCCGCGCGGGTGCTCATTCTTCTTTACAAAGTTATTGCGAATGAATTCGCAATAACTTAGACTGCGACTTTCCATCCAACGGCGCGACGCCATGCAAGTCCTGTCCTCCCTCAAAGAAGCCAAGAAGCGGCACCGCGATTGCCAGGTGGTCACCCGGCGCGGACGCACCTACGTGATCTGCAAGTCCAACCCGCGCTTCAAGGCGCGGCAGGGCGGTGCGAAGAACAAGCGCGCCCGCTGATCGCCTGAAGCCACGGCACCGGCCGCGCCGGCGCCCCGCCAACTCCCTTTTCCCTCGAACGCCACGGCATGCACCCGCATGCGCGTGAGCCTGCGCGCGTCCACCGCGGATGCATGCGGGCGTGCGCACGCCGTTTTCCCGCTCCTTCTCTTCGACCGGACCCCTCCCATGCTCAAAGCACAGGGCCTCACCAAGCAATACGGCAGCCATGTCGCGCTCGACCGCCTCGACCTCGACATCCGCGCGGGCGACATCTACTGCCTGCTCGGCGCCAACGGCGCGGGCAAGACCACCACCATCAACCTGTTCCTCCACTTCATCGCGCCCAGCGCGGGCACGGTGGAGATCAACGGCGTCGACGTCACGCGCCATCCGCTCGCGACCAAGCAGGACGTGGCGTACATCCCCGAGCACGTCACGCTCTACGGCACGCTCTCGGGACTGGAGAACCTGCGCTTCTTCGCCGGCCTCGCGCTGGGCCGCGCGCTGCCGCGCGAACGGCTGCTCGAGCTCATGACGGCGGTGGGCCTCGACCACGCGGCGGCCGACAAGCGCGTGTCGGCCTATTCCAAGGGCATGCGGCAGAAGGTCTGGATCGCCGTGGCGCTGGCCAAGGAGGCCAAGGCGCTGCTGCTCGACGAGCCCACCTCGGGCCTCGATCCGCATGCGGCCAGCGAGTTCTCCGCGCTGCTGCGGCGTGCCGCCGACCAGGGTGTGGCCGTGCTGACCACCACGCACGACCTGTTCCATGCGCAGCAGACCGCCACGCGCGTCGGCATCATGAAGAGCGGCCGCCTCGTCGACAGCCTCGAGGGCGCGCAGCAGATCGCGCGCATCGACCTGCAGTCGCTGTACCTGCAGCACATGAGGGCCTGAGCATGTGGCGCTGGATCGCGAACCGCGAATTCACCGAACGGCTGCGCGACGGCCGCCTGCTGTGGGCCGGCGGCCTGGTGCTGGTGCTGCTGTTCACCGCGCTCGGCGTGGGCTGGGCGCACCAGCGCGAGGCGCGCGCCGAGCAGCAGGCCGCACAGGCGCTCGACTACCGCGACTGGCTGGCGCAGGACCGGCGCCATCCGCACGACGCCGCGCACCAGGGCATGCATGCCTTCAAGCCCGAGGCGCCGCTGGCCATGGTCGACGCGGGCATCAACCCCTACATCGGCAGCACCGTGTGGCTGCAGGCGCACCGCCAGAGCGAGGTCAAGTTCAATCCCGCGCAGGACGCCACCGGCCTGCAGCGCTTCGGCAACCTCTCGGTCGGCTGGATCCTGCAGGTGCTCGGGCCGCTGCTGGTGATCGTGCTGGGCTTCAACGCCTTCGCGGGCGAGCGCGAGCAGGGCATCCTGCGCCAGACCCTGAGTCTGGGCGTCTCGCCGCTGCGCCTGCTGGCGGGCAAGGCGCTCGCGCTCGCGGCCTCGCTCGCGGTGCTGCTGGTGCCGGCCGCCCTGGTCGCGGCGCTCGCGGTGGGGCTGGGCGCCGCGCCCGGCGAACGCGCCGATGCGCTGCTGCGCCTTTCGGCCTGGAGCCTGGGCTATGCGGTCTACCTCGGCGCCTTCGTGTTCGTGGTGCTCGGCGTGTCGGCGCTGTGCGCCACCTCGCGCGCGGCCATCACCGTGCTGCTCGCGCTGTGGGTGGCGCAGGCCGTGATGGCACCGCGCGTGCTGTCCGAGGCGGCGCGCGCGGCCTATCCGAGCCCGACCCGGCTCGCGTTCAACCAGGCGCTGCAGGCCGAGCTCAAGCAGGTCTCGGACCGCACCTGGCTGCAGGCCTTCGGCACCACCGAGCGCTGGGGCCGCGACGTGCCACTCAGCCAGTGGGGCATCGCGCTGCGGCTCGACGACCAGGCCTCCTACCCCGTCTACGATCGCCACTACGGCCGCCTCTGGGACACCTGGGAGCGCCAGCAGCGGCTGCAGGAATGGAGCGGCCTGCTGCTGCCGCTGCTCGCGATGCGCAGCTACTCGATGGGCATGGCCGGCACCGACTTCGCGCACCACCGCAGCTTCACCACCGCGGCCGAGCTGCACCGACGGCGGCTGCAGGACCTGATGAGCGAGGACCTGGTCGCGCATGCCGATCCGCTCGGCGACCGCCACTTCGCCTACCAGTCGGGCCCCGAGCTGTGGGCCAAGGTGCCGCCGTTCGTGCACCAGCCGCCGCGCGTGGGCTGGGCCCTGCGCCACCAGCTGCGCAGCCTGGCCGTGCTGTGCGCCGGCCTGCTGCTGGCCGCGGCCTTCGCGGCCGTCGCGGTGCGTCGCCAGCGCGCGCTGGCCTGAACCGAGGAAAGCCTTCATGTCCGTCTCCATCGCCCCACCGCCCCAGGGCTTCCGGCTGCGTGCCGTCATGCGCCAGGAGCTGCGCCTGCTGCTGGCCGACCGCAGCGTCTGGGCCGTGGCCCTGCTGTTCCTGCTGCTGGTCGGCTACGCGCTCGGCAACGGCCTCGCGCAGACCGCGCAGCGCGACCGCGCGCAGGCGGCCGTGGCCCAGGCCGACCGCGACACCCGCGCGGCGCAGCGCGCGCAGCTCGAGGCCATCCTCACGGGCCGGGCCCAGCCCACGCCGTTCGAGAACCCGGCCGATCCCTCGCGCATGGCCAGCAGCTACGGCGCGCAGCACGCGATCCTGCCGAGCGCGCCGCTCGGGCCGGTCGCGCTCGGGCGCAGCGACCTGTTCCCGAGCCAGTTCCGCGTCACGCACCAGAGCCGCGTGGCCTTCATGAACCCGAGCGACATCGAGAACCCCTGGTACCTGCTGAGCGGCCAGTTCGACCTGGCCTTCGTGCTGGTCTACCTGCTGCCGCTCCTGATCTTCGTGCTGGGCTACAACCTGCTGTCGGCCGAGCGCGAGAACGGCACCCTGCGCCTGCTGCTCTCGCAACCGCTGCGCCTGCGCACGCTGCTGACCGGCAAGCTCGCGGTGCGCGCGGCCGCGCTGCTGGTGCCGGCGGTGCTGCTGCCCGTGGGCGTGCTGCTGCTGGCGCGGCAGGCGGGCTTCGCGCCCTCCGCGCCGGGCGCGGGCACGGTCACCTTCTGGTGGGCGCTGCTGGTGGGCGCCTATGCGCTGTTCTGGTTCGCGCTGGTGGTGGCGGTCAATGCCTTCGGCGCGCCCTCGGCGACCAATGCGATGGTGTTGATGATCGCGTGGGTGCTGCTGGTGCTGGTGGCGCCGGTGCTGCTCAACCTCGCGGTCACGCAGGCCAGCCCCGCGCCCTCGCGCACCGAGCTCGCGACCCAGACGCGCACGCTCACGGCCGCGGCGATGAAGCGCCATGCCGAGCTGCTGAGCACCGACTACAAGCACGTCGGCCAGGGCGCGCTGCTGCTGCCGCGCGACGGCAAGATCGAGATCAGCGCGCGCGGCCTCGCCAACTACCGCATCGAGCGCGAGATCGACGAGGCGATCACGCCCGAGCTCGAACGCTTCGAGCGCCAGCACGCGGACCAGCAGCGGCTGCTCGAGCGCTTCGGCGCGCTGTCGCCCGCGGCCGTGGCCTACGAAGGCATGACCGGGCTGGCCGGCACCGGCGCGCGGCGCCATGCGCAGTTCGTGGCGCAGACGGTGGGCTTCCACCTGGCGTGGAAGCACTTCTTCTTTCCGCGCATCGAGGAACGCAGCGCGCTGATGCCGGCCGACTTCGACCGTATCCCCGCTTTTGCATGGCGCGAGGAGTCGCCGCGCGCGCTGCGCGACCGCGCGCTCGCGGCCGTGCTGCAACTGCTGCTGCCGAGCCTGCTGCTGTTCGGCCTCGCGGGCTGGCGGCTGCGCCGCTTCTCGGTGGCCTGAGCGCGCACATCCAAAGAACGATCGATCTCCGGAGGGAATTTCAGATGAAACACACGATGTCGGGCGTGGCCGCGGCCATCGCCGCGTTGTCCATGGCGGGCGCGCAGGCACAGGAACAACCGGCGCAGCAGGTGCAGCAGGCATTGGGCGCGATCACCGTCGAGTGCAACCGCGACGCCGAGGGCCTGCACCTCGAGGGCAGCAGCGGCAGCGCCTCGCGCCTGGGCCTCACGGTGCGCGAGACGCCGGCCTCGGTCGAGGTGCTGTCGCAGGACCTGATCCAGCAGCGCGGCGCGCGCACCTTCAGCGAGGCGCTGCGCGGCGTCACCGGCCTCGCGGGCGGCGGGCCGCCGTCGTCGCCCACCACGCTGTCGACGCGCGGCTTCACCAGCCTGCTCTATCTCTACGACGGCGTGCGCACCTCGGGCGCGGGCGTCACCAACCGCGTGCAGGACACCTGGAACTACGACCGCATCGAGGTGCTCAAGGGCCCGGCCTCGGTGCTCGACGGCGAGGGCGCGATCGGCGGCGTCGTCAACTTCGTGACCAAGCGGCCCGACCGCAACAACCCGAACCGCGAGCTCTCGGTCGGCTACGGCAGCTTCGGCGCCACGCGGCTGGGCGTGGGCTTCGGCGGGCCGGTCGGGGAGTCGGGCGCCTACCGCCTCGACTACAGCCACAACGACAGCCGCGCCGGCAACGTGCCGGGCAGCGGCGAGCGCATGGACCACTTCACCAGCGGCCTGGCCTTCGACCTCGGGGGGGCGGTCAAGCTCGACCTGAGCTTCGACTACCTGAAGGACGACAACAAGGCCTACTGGGGCACGCCGCTGGTGCCGGCCTGGTTCGCGACCGAGCCCACGGGCGTGGTGCGCACGCCCGACGGCCGCGTGATCGACCGGCGCATCGCGCGCATCAACTACAACGTGCTCGACAACGAGAACACCTCCGAGACGTACTGGCTCAGCGCGAGACTGAGCGGCCGCCTCGGCGACAACTGGTCGTGGCGCAACACGGTGGCGGCCAACAAGTCGCAGCGCCTGTTCCGCAACTCCGAGAGCGCCGTGTTCGTCGCGCCCGCGAGCATCGCGCGCGACCAGACCCGGATCACGCACGACCAGGACTTCTGGCTCGAGCGCTTCGACGCCACCCACCGCGGCAGCTTCGGCGGCATGGACAACCGCTTCGTGATCGGCGGCGAGCTCAGCGGCACCCGCTTCGACAGCCAGCGCCGCTTCTCCGACGGCCAGGCCTCGACCGCCGCCGCGCTGCGCGTGCCGGCGCTCGCGCCGTTCACGGGCTTCTACAGCGACGATCCACGCCTGAGCGCCACCGGCGCCGGCAACCGCACCGACACCACCTCGCGCGTCGACGTGAGTTCGGTGTTCGTCGAGGATGCGCTCAAGCCGCTGCCCGGCCTCACGCTGGTGGGCGGCTGGCGCCACGACCGCACCAAGGTGCGGCGCGGCATCGCCGACCTCAACACCGGCGGCTACAGCCGCTTCGACACCAGCTACCGCACCGACTCGGGCCGGCTCGGCGCGGTCTACGACCTGTCGCCGCAGGCCAGCGTCTACGCGCAGTACACCAACGCCACCGTGCCCGTGGGCTCGTTCTTCCTGCTGTCGCAGTCGAACGCCAGCTTCCCGATGTCGCGCGGCAAGCAGGCCGAGGTCGGCTTCAAGCACAGCCTGCCCGAGGCGCGGCTCGAGTGGACCGCCGCGCTCTACAGGATCGAGCTCGACAACGTGCTCTCGCGCGATCCCAACAAGCCCGGCGACACCGTCAACAACGGCCGCCAGTCCTCGCGCGGGGTCGAGCTCTCGGCCGCGTGGCGGCCCACGCGCCAGCTCACGCTGGCGGGCAACCTCGCCGCGCTCGACGCGCGCTTCGACACCCTGGTGGAGGCCGGCGGCGTCTCGCGCGTGGGCAACACCCCGCCCAACGTGCCGCGCCACGTGGCCAACCTGTTCGCCACCTGGCGCCCCGACAACTCGAACTTCGAGTGGTTCCTCTCGCTCAACCATGCCGGCCACGTCTTCACCGACAACGCCAACCAGATCCGCATCGACGGCTACACCACCGTCGACGCGGCCGTCAGCTACCGCATGAAGCCCGCGCTGCTGACCTTCCGCGTGCGCAACCTCACCGACCGGCTCTATGCCACCTGGGGCGGGCGGGCGGTGAGTCAGGTGCTGCTGGCGCCGGGACGCAGTTTCGAGGTGTCGGCGCGCTTCGACTTCTAGCCCGCGCCCAGGCCAGCGAAGCCCCCGGGCATCTGGCCGATCGCGGCGCGCAGGGCATCGGCCTGCCGCCGCGACTGCATCAGCGCCAGCCCGTTGGCGCCGAGCTCGCGCCGCCGCGCATCGTCGCGCAGCAGCGCGAGGCAGGTGGGCACGATGCCGTCGTACGAAGTGAAGGCCACGGCGCCCTGGTACGCGCGCTCGGCCTCGGGGTCGTCGCCGGTCTCGGACACCACGCAGCAGCCGTTGGCCAGCAGGTAGGACACGCGCACCACCTCGAACAACCGGCCCTCGTAGTAGTGCAGGTTCAGCACGATGCGGCTGCGCGCGATGTAGTCGTCGCGCGCGGCGCCGTAGACGCCGAACAGCGCGACCACGCGCAGCCCCGCGTCCTCGAGGGCCAGCAGCGCCGCGCGCCGCCGGTCGTTGACCGAGCCGTAGAACAGCACGTCGATGTCCCGCGTCTCGCGCGGCACGATGCGCCGCAGCGCGTCGGCATGGCCCACCTCGCACAGCGTGGCCGCGATGCCCATCGAGCGCAGCAGCGCCACGTTGCGCGCGCTGTAGTCCCACACCGGGTGGTGGCGCAGCAGGTCGAGGTAGCGCTCGGACCACCAGGGCGAGCCGGGCGACAGCTGCTCGAGGTTGAACAGGATCGCGCCGCTCGATGGGCTGTCGGGCACCGAGGGCAGCAGGTTGGCGCCGAGCACGAGGGTCTCGCCCTCGGGGCGGTGGTGCACGATCGGCGCGGCCACGCCGAGTTCGCGCAGGCCCTCGCTCAGCGCGAGCGCGAACTCCTCGAAGGCGCCGCTGTGGACATAGCCCGGCGGCGTGACGATCCAGATGCTGGCAGGGGGCACGGCGCGTGCTCGTCGGGGGAAAGGGGCCCGATGATAGTCAGCCGGCCGCGGCGAAGCGTCCTTCGATCGATGTGCCGGCCACGAGGCGCAGTTCGCCACGGTGCGCATCCGCGATGGCGCGCAGCAGCGCCTGGCGGTGCGCGCGGGCCTGTTGCTGGCCTGGCGTTTCGATGGCGTTCCGTGTCGGCGCATCGCCCGCATGCACGGCGATGCGAAAGCGCGCGCCGTCGATCTCGCTGACCACGATGCAGCGCGACGTGGCCCGCGGCGCCAGTTCATCGAGTGCGAGCCGCACAAACTGCGCGAGGCGCGCCGGATCGCCGAGGCAGTCGCCATGGCCGAGCCGGTCGTGCTCGATCGCGATCTCTTCGTGCGACAAACGCCGCGCCTCGATCGCCTCGCCGATCGCGTGGTGCAGCGGGAAGCGCTTCGCGGCCATGGCGATGGTCCGCCCGGCCGCGAGCCGGCAGAAGTCGGCGAGCTCCTCGGCCTGCTCGTGGGCGCGCACGGCCGCGCTGTCGATGTGCTCGAGCACCGCGTCGGGCTCGTTCAGGTCGCCGCGCCGCGCGAGCAGGTCCACGCCGAGGCGGATCGCGGACAGCGAGTTGCGCACGCCATGCATGGCGGCGTCCATGAGGCTGTCCATCGACGGGGCCGACGGCCGGCGGCCGGGGCCCAGGGCTGTGGCGCTCCAGGTGGACAGCGCCCAGTTCACGGCGGAAGGGCGCCGGCTGACGATGGCCGCGGGGGCAACGGGCGGAGCACGGGGCGATGGCGGCTGCGCATCGCCGTTCGGAAGAAGGTCGGGCATGTCGTCACGCAAGGGCGCCGTCGGGAGGAATCCGGGCGGCCGGCCTGGCGCGCTCGCGATGTCGGCGCGCATGCGGCGGGCGATCCGACTGAAGAATGATGCGCTGCCGCATGGCGGCCCGTTGTCGGGCGAAGCGGCAGCGCGTGTAGGCGGATGCCGACGTTCAGGGCTTGCGCGCGGCCGTGCGCAGCGCACCGGGATCGGGCGCGTCGTGCTGGTCGGCGTCGGTCAGCGTGCGCAGGAAGGTCGCCACGTCGCGGATCTCGGCCTCGCTCAGCGCCGGCTTGCCGCCGGGCTTCTGGCCGAAGGGCGGGTCGGTGTTGATGTTGGCGTGGTACTGCGCGGGCAGGTCGTCGTAAGGCTGCACCTTGCCGTCCTTGCCGCGCGCGTACCAGCGCTGCGGCGCCGTGTCGCGCTGCGCATAGAAGCGGATCACTTCCTCGAGCGAATGGAACACGCCGTTGTGGAAGAAGCTCTGGCGCACCGCCACGTTGCGCAGCGAGGGCGTGCGGAACAGGCCGCAGTACTCGGGGTGGTCCTTCATGTCGGTGCGGATCGGGCCGCACACGCCCATGTCGTGATAGTCGGGGTCGGCATTGGCCGCGAGCCTGCGGTTGCGCGGTACGCCCAGCGCGATCTGGCCGAAATCGCTGAACAGCGGGAAGGCGCCGTCGGGCGTGCGCTCGCTGATGTGGCAGGAGGCGCAGTTGCCCTTGTCCTCGGCGTTGAAGAGGGCGAGGCCGCGCGCCTCGGCCGCGTCGAGCTTCGTCTCGCCGCGCAGCACGGCGTCGTATTTGCTGGTGAAGGGATAGAAGTCTTGGGGCGATTGCTGGAACACCTCGAGCGCGAGGCCGGCCGCGCGCAGCGTCGCCTGCGGATCGCCGAACAGCGCGTCGCCGAAGGCCGCGCGCAGCTCGCCCGCATAGGGCGCGCGTTCGAGCTTGCGCGCCACTTCCTCGACCGAGGCATTGGCCATCTCGGCCGGCGACAGCAGCGGCAGCGCGGCCTGCTCGTGGGCCGAGCCCGCGCGGCCGTCCCACATGTGGCCACCGGTGGGGCCGGCGTCGATGCTGTCGTCGCCGTCGTTGTCGTGGTGGTGCTCGGTGAAGGCGATCAGCGTCTGCAGGTAGCGCAGCGAAGGCACGGCGCGCGGACCTTCGGTGCGGCCGTCGGGGCCGGCCAGTTGCACCGACAGCGCGTTCGGCGGTCCCCAGGCGTGCTTCGGGTCGTGGCAGCTCGCGCACGAGGCCTGGCCCGAGGCCGAGAGGCTGCCGTCGAAGAAGATGCGCCGGCCCAGTTCGCCGAGCTGCGCGGGCGTGGGTTGCGCGCGGCCCGGCACCACCGCGTAGGTGGCGCCGAGGTAGGCCGGGTGCGCGGGCTCGGTGGCGGCCGTGGGCGCCGGCGCGGCGGGAGGCGGTGTGCTCGCCGTGGGCGCCCGCTCGCAACCGCCGAGCAGCGCAAAAAGCAGGGCGGCCGCGGCATGCAGCGCCGGACGGCGAGGAAGACGGGGCATCGGGAACAGGTGGAAACGGGGCGGGGGAGAGAGCCGGGCCAGGCCGTGGAACGAGGCTAGGAGCGCCCCATGTCAGAACCATGACATGCCGGATGGAGATTTCTTAGCCCTGAATTAGGAAGCCAAACGAAAGCTTTGCTTGCAACGCCGCTGTCATCTGCCCCCGAGAGCATCGCGCGGCCGGGCTTCCGCCCCGGTTCATCCACACCTCATAACAGCACACATGATGACCGCCTCCACTCGCAGCAGCGGTGCGCTCGCCTCGGCGCGCACCTTCGTCAGCCACTTCAAACCCTGGCCCACGGCCATCGCGGCGGCGGCGCTGGTCGTTGCCTGCGGCGGCGGGTCGGACGGCGGTGGCTTCCTGCCCTTCTTCGGCGGCGCCACCACCGCGGGCGTGGTCACGGGCAGCTACTACCGCAACGCCAAGGTCTGCATCGACGCCAACAACAACGGCCGCTGCGACGCGGGCGAAGCCAGCGCCACCACCGATGCCAACGGCGCCTTCACGCTCGCGGGGCAGGGCGCCGTGGTGGCCGAGATCGGCACCGGCAGCAAGCGCTTCGATCCCGACACCGGCGTCGAGAGCGCCGTGACCCGGGCGCTGGTGTTCCGCGCGCCGGCCGGCGCCAACGGCGTGGTCAATGCGATCAGCACCGAGCTCGCCGCGCTGATGGATGCCAATGGCGGCAACCTCGGCGCCGCGCGCACCGCGCTGGCCACGCGCCTGGGCGTGAGCGAAAGCCTGCTGCTGGCCGACCACAACAAGGTCGGCGATGCCAAGGTCAAGACCGCGCTGCAGACCGAGATCGACCAGTCGCTCGAGCGCATCGCCGAAGCCGTGGCCGAGGCCGGCAGCGGCGGCGACCTCGTCGCGGCGCTGCGCAACCGCTTCGCGCTCGACGACATCACCAACGTGGTCGTGATCTATGCCGAGAACCGCGGCTTCGACAACCTCTATGGCCTGTTCCCGGGCGCCAACGGCATTCCGGGCGTGAACCCGACGTCGTCGGTGAGCACGGCCGAGCCGCAGAAGGACTTCGATGGCGCGACGCTGCCGAACCTGCCGCCGGTGTGGGGCGGCGTGACCGCGAGCGGCCAGACCACGGTGATCGAGCAGGGGAAGACCGTGGGCATGCCCAACCGCATGTTCCGGATCGATGCGGAAAGCGGCTTCTACAACACCGGCACGCCGGTGTCGCAGGGCGTCATCACGCGCGACCTGGTGCACCGCTTCTACAACAACCAGATGCAGATCAACGGCGGCAAGAACGACAAGTTCAGCGCCTATTCCGATGCCGGCGGCCTCAGCATGGGCTACTACGACGGCAGGAAGATGCAGCTCTGGAAGATCGCCGGCGACTACACGCTGGCCGACAACTTCTTCATGGGCGCCTTCGGCGGTTCGTTCCTGAACCACCAGTACCTGGTGTGCGCCTGCGCGCCGCTGTACCCGAACGCCGATGCCGACAACTCGCCGGCCAAGGCCACCATCTCGGCCATCGACACCGATGCCAACGGCAACTTCGTGCGCCTCACGCCGGCCGACAACGCGCCGAGTTCGGTGCTCAACGGTGCGCCCACCTACAAGAACGACAACACGCTGACGCCGAAGGACGCCGCCGGCAACTTCTACGCGGTCAACACCATGCAGCCGCCGTACCAGCCGAGCAGCAACGCACCGGCGGCGAACGACGCGACCCATCATTACGCCGACCCGACCAAGGCCAACACCCTGCCGCCGCAGACGCAGGCCACCATCGGCGACCTGCTCACGGCCAAGGGCCTGAGCTGGGCCTGGTACGGCGGCGCATGGAACAGCACCACCGCCATCGCCGAGGGCGACCGCAAGTTCCCGGCCGCCGTGCCGCCGGCCGCGCAGACGCCGAACTTCCAGTTCCACCACCAGCCCTTCAACTACTACGCCGCCTTCGACCCGGTGCAGCACCCCGAGGCGCGCGCCGCCCACCTCAAGGACTTCGACGCCGACTTCCTGAAGGATGCCGCCAACGGCACGCTGCCGGCCGTGAGCTTCTACAAGCCGCAGGGCAACCTGAACCAGCACGCCGGCTATGCCAGCGTGGCCGACGGCGACGCCCACATCGCCGACGTGATCGCCAAGCTCAAGGCCAGCCCGCAGTGGAAGCACATGCTGGTGGTCGTGACCTACGACGAGAACGGCGGCTTCTACGACCATGCGCGCGTGCCCAAGGCCGACCGCTGGGGGCCGGGCACCCGCATCCCCGCGCTCATCGTGTCGGACTTCGCGAAGAAGGGCTTCGTCGACAAGACGCAGTACGACACCGCCTCGACCCTGCGCTTCATCACGCACCGCTGGTCGCTGCCGGTGCTGCCGGGCCTGGTCGAGCGCGACAAGGCGCTGGTGAAGAACGGCCTGCCGGCGATGGGCGACCTGACGAGCGCGCTGGACTTCTCGAAGAAGTCCTGAGCGGCGCGAGACGACGCGCCATCGCGTCGTCCGGCTTGAAGCCTCGAGCCGGTGGATCGGGGTTTCAGCCGGCCAGCGGCACGTCGGCCACCATCAGCAGGTTGCCATCGGGGTCCTCGAAGCGCACGAACACGCCG
Source organism: Variovorax sp. FG153 (assembly GCF_057809595.1). Lineage (NCBI taxonomy): Bacteria > Pseudomonadati > Pseudomonadota > Betaproteobacteria > Burkholderiales > Comamonadaceae > Variovorax > Variovorax sp. FG153. Next base: position 15,724 of record NZ_JBMDKG010000055.1, on the reverse strand, counting down.
TCGGCGATCTGCTCGTGCGCTGCCCCGATGCGCGCGAGAAAGTCTCGCGCCGCGACGATGTCGTGCGTCGCGAAGTGGAACAGCGGCTTGCGGTCGTTCGGGCCCGCGTAGTCCTTGCTGTCGAGCACCAGGCCGCTTCCTCCGTTCATCGGCAGCACGTAGATGTGGCCGAACAGCACCTCGCCATCGGGCTGCAGGCCCAGCAGCCGGCAGTACCAGTCGCGCGCGGCGTGGATGTCGCTGACGGGGATGAAGACGGCGCCGATGCGGGGAGCGATGGGGGAGAGCATCGCCCGATGCTAGAAGACCGGGCTGAGGAGATGCTGAAGGGCGGCGTATCGACTTTCTTCGCCGGAGGTGATCGAATCCCACGCAGATGGCCAAGCTCGATCCCCTGAACACCTCGCGCTACTGGCATGCCCCCGATCTGCCGGGCATGGACCTGCTGCACGCGGACTTCAGGACCCACGAGTACGCGCCGCATGTGCACTACTCCTTCGTGATCGCCGTCACCGAGGCCGGCGGCTCGGAGTTCACGAGCCGCGGCCGCACCGGCATCGCGCAGCCGCGTTCGCTGCTGGTCTTCAATCCGGCCGAGCCGCATTCGGGGCGCATGGCCGGCAGCGAGCGCTGGCGCTATCGCTCCTTCTATCTGGCCGATGCGGGTATCCGTCACCTGATGACATCGCTGGGGCAGGTCCAGGCCCGTTATTTCGCGTCGAACGCCATCGACGACCCGCAGCTCGTCGACAGCTTCCTCGCGCTGCACCAGGCCTTCGACGGCGACCTTCGGTCCGTCGATTCGCTGCGCCGGCAGGAACTGTTCGTGCAGAGCTTCGGAACGCTGTTCGAGCGCCATGCCCAGGCGGGGCGGCGCGCGTTGCCGGCGCCCGCAGGCGCGCGCGTGCTCGCGCCAGTGCTGGAGCTGCTGCACGACGCCTATGCGGAGAACCTGAACCTCGAGCGGATGGCCGCCGTTGCCGACCTCACGCCGTTCCAGCTGATCGGCGCCTTCAACCGCACCATCGGTCTCACGCCCCATGCCTACCTCACGCAGCTGCGGATCCGGGCCGCCATCCACCACCTCGCGGCGGGCCGGCCGCTGACCGACGCGGCGGTCGCGAGCGGCTTCTACGACCAGAGCGCGCTCACGCGGCACTTCAAGCGCACCTTCGGCATGACGCCGCTGCAGTACGTGCGCGCCCGCAAGGGCTGAGCGCTTCCCGCAATTTTCGCCAATACGCCGGCGCGTTCGCCGGCCAGGATGCGTGCCACGGCTTCGGCTTTTTCGCCACCGTACGCACCATGACCACGACCCTCGCGCTTCCCGCCGCCGCCCGCGGCCAGTTCCTCTCTTTCGCGGCACTGCTGCTCGGCGCGGCCGCGCTGGCGCTGGGCGGCGTGTTCCTGCGCCACAGCGAGCTGCAGCCCACGGCCAGCGCGGTCTATCGCGTGGCGCTCGCGATTCCGGTCTTCTTCCTGCTCGACGCACTGGCCGCGCGCGCCGAACCCGCGCCCCGGACCGCACCGGCGTTTCCGGTCCGGCTGGTGCTGGTCGGCTTCATCTTCTCGGGCAACCTCGCGCTCTACCACTGGTCGATGACGCTGACCACGCTGGCCAATGCCAACCTGCTCGCGAACCTCGCGCCGATCTTCGTGGTGCTCGGGGCGCGGATCTTTCTCGGCAAGAAGTTCAAGCGCGGCTTCCTCGCCGGCATGCTGTGCGCACTGGCCGGGGCCTTTCTCCTGATCGGCCACCGGCTCGACTTCGGCTCGGGCCGCATGGCCGGCAACCTGCTGGGCCTGCTGTCGGCCGTGTTCTACGGCAGCTACCTGCTCGCGGTCAGCCTCGTGCGCTCCAACTACCGCACCATGAGCGTGATGGCCTGGAGCAGCCTCGGCACGCTGGTCGTGCTGCTGCCGGTCGCGCTGCTGCGCGGCGAATCGCTGGTGCCGCACACGATGCACGGCGTGCTGATGCTGCTCGCGCTGGCGCTGGTGTCGCACGTGGGCGGGCAGGGCCTGATTGCCTATGCGCTGGCCAAGCTGCCGGCTGCGCTGTCCTCGATCACGCTGCTGGTGCAGCCCGTGATCGCGACGGTGCTCGGTGGCTGGCTGTTCCACGAGTACCTGAGCCTCACCGAATTCGCGGGCGGCGCGATCATCCTGATCGGCATCGTGACCGCGCGGCGATTTTCCTAGTCCCTCTGTCGAACCGAAGATCCGATGTCACCCTATCTCTGCCATCTCGAACCCGATTGCCTGCGCTTCGAAGCCGGCGTCATCGCGCGTCGTCCCGACGCCGTGCTGCTCGATCGCTCGTATTTCTATCCCGGCGGTGGCGGCCAGTTGAGCGACCGCGGCACGCTGCAGTGGAAGGGGCGCGCGTTGCGCGTCGACCGCATCGAGACCGAAGGCGCCAATGCCTGGCATTGCCTGGCCGAAGGCGAGGCCGCGCCCGAATCCGGGGAGCGCGTCCTCGCGAACGTCGACCCCGACTTCCGTTTCCTGATGAGCCAGTTGCACACGGGGCTGCACATCCTCAACGCGCTGGTCTACCAGCGCTTCGAGGGCTCGCTGGTGACCGGCGTGCAGATGGCCGCCGACGGCACGGCGCGCATCGACTTCGACCTGCCCGCGGCCGACAACAACGCGCTGCGCGCGCTCGAACCCGAACTCAACACGCTGATCGGCGACGGCCTGCCGGTCAACGTCCTCTACCTCGATGCGAACGAGCTCGCACGCGAGCCCGGCCTGCTGCGCAGCCGCTCGGTCGCGCCGCCGCGCCAGGACGACGGCATGACGCGCATCGTCGAGATCGCGGGCCTCGACCGGCAGGCCTGCGGTGGCACGCACCTGACGAAGACCTCGCAGTCGGCGCCGCTGCGCATCCTCAAGATCGAGAACAAGGGGCAGCACAACCGCCGCATCCGCATCGGCCTGGCCGCATAGGGCCGGCATGACCACGGTCGAGATCCTGCGCGCGCTGGTCGCCTTCGACACCACCTCGCAGCGCTCCAACCTCGACCTGATCGAGTGGGTGGCCGACTACCTCGCGGCGCACGGCGTGGATGCGCACCTCGTGCGCAGCGACGACGGGCACAAGGCGAATCTCCTCGCCCGCATCGGACCCGACGTCGCTGGCGGCATGGTGCTCTCGGGGCACAGCGACGTGGTGCCGGTGGCGGGGCAGTCGTGGCGCTCCGAACCCTTCGCGCTGGTCGAACGCGAGGGTCGCTTCCATGGCCGTGGCGCGGCGGACATGAAGGGTTTCATCGCGGCCTGCCTGTCGGCCGTGCCCGCATGGCAACGCGGCAGGCTGCAGCGCCCGATCCATCTCGCGTTCTCGTACGACGAGGAGATCGGCTGCCTCGGCGTGCCGCGCCTCGTCGACAGCCTCGAGGCGCGCGTGCAGGCGCCCGCGCTCGCGATCGTCGGCGAGCCCACCGGCATGCGCATCGGCGTGCGGCACCGCGGATTCTTCGGCCATCGCGCGCTGTTCAGCGGATTGGCCGCGCATTCGAGCGATCCCTCGCTCGGCGCCAGCGCGATCGAACCCGCGGCGCATCTGGTCACGCGCCTCGCGCGGCTGCGCCGCAGCCTCGATCGGCAAGGGCAGGTGGCCACGCTCAATGTCGGGCGCATCGACGGTGGCAGCGCGATCAACATCGTGCCCGGTTGCTGCGAGGTGCTGTGGGAATTCCGCCCCGAGGACGAAGCCGCGGCCGAGCGCGTGCGCGCCGCGGTGCGCCGCATCCTCGCGGCCCTGCCCGCGGGCGTGAAGGTCGAGGCCGAGCAGGTCGCGGGCGTGCCCGCGCTGTCGGCGCGGGGCAGCGAGCCGGCGGTCGCGATCGCGCGCGCGCTCGGCGCGCTGTGGCCCGAAGCCGAATTGCCCTTCGGCACCGAGGCGGGCTTCTTCCAGCAGGCCGGCATTCCGACGGTGGTGTGCGGGCCGGGCTTCATCGCGCAGGCGCATCAGCCCGACGAGTGGATCGCGGCGGATCAGTTGCGCGCGGCCGATGGCTTCATGGCCTCGGTGGGGGCGTGGGCGATGCGCGATGTGGCCGAGCGGTTGCGCGCGAGCCGGCGCGAATAGAAAGACCGGAATCGGCGAGGCACGCGCGAGCGCGCTTCGCGACAATGCCACCCCCATGGACCTTGCACCCGATGCCTCTCCCGCCGACGACGACGGCCTGATCCAGTCCGCCGACGGCCGGCGCCACTGCGCCTGGCACCCGCAGATGCCCGACTACCACGCCAACGAGTGGGGCCGCCCGGTGGGCGACGACCGCGCGCTGTTCGAGAAGATCTGTCTCGAGGGCTTCCAGTCGGGCATGGCCTGGATCACCATCCTGCGCAAGCGCGAGGCCTTCCGCGCCGCCTTCGCCAACTTCGAGATCGACAAGGTGGCGGCCTTCGGCGAGAAGGACATCGAGCGGCTGATGACCGATGCAGGCATCGTGCGCAACCGCGCGAAGATCGTCTCGGCGATCAACAACGCGAAGCGCGCGCAGGAATTGGTCGCCGAGGCCGGCTCGCTGGGGGCATGGTTCTGGCGCTTCGAGCCCGCGCCGAAGGACCGGCCGGCCGTGGTCGACATCGCCTACTACCGCGCCAACCCGACCACGCCGGCGTCGCAGCGCATGTCGAAGGAATTGAAGCAGCGCGGCTGGACCTATGTCGGCCCGACCACGCTCTATGCGCTCATGCAGGCGATGGGGCTGGTCAACGACCACATCGAGGGCTGTACCTGCCGCGCGGCGGTGGAGGCGGCGCGCGAGCGCTTCAAGCGGCCGGGCTGAATCGCACGTCGACCCAAACCTTGCCCCCGAGCGACGTCAATTCGGGTTTGTCGCCGGGTGCCTGTTTGGTTGTTTATTGCAAACAGACAGCTTGCAATAGATAAGAAAAATCCGTTGATCTGCACACACCGGATTAATGACATGGACTTACGCGATTAACATCTGCGACGCGCTCCGGAGAGGGAGGCGCGGTTTTCGAATTACAAAGAGGAGCCTTCATGTTGAAGAAGTCATTGGCCGTCGCCTGCGTGGCGACGTTGCTTTCCGCGTGCGGTGGTGGTGGCGGCGGTGGTGGTGGGGGAGGCTTCCCTCTGTTCCCGGCTCCTGCACCGGCACCTTCCCCGGCACCTGCGCCCGCACCGGCGCCCGCGGCCGACACGACACCGCCAAGCGTCGTGGCCTTCAATCCCACAGCCAGCACCGACGTTCCCCGCAACACCGAGATCTCGGCCACCCTGAGCGAAGCCCTGCTGGCAACGACGGTGACCGACAACAATCTGCGCATTACCCGTTTGGGGGTTGCGGTTTCGGGCGCGTTGAATTACGACGCCACGAAAAACAAGATTTCCTTCGCTCCGACGAAGGCGCTGGATCTGCTGGCAAATTACACGGTGACGGCGGGGACGGGTCTCAAGGACCTGGCGGGCAATAGCCTGGCTGCCGACAAGTCCTGGTCGTTCCGGACGGCCGATGGGAGCTGGGAAGCCCCGCACGAGCTCGAATCGGGGGCGAACAACCCTGGCAATATCGTCGCTGCCCTGGATGGCCAAGGAAACACGGTGGCAATCTGGGCGAGCCAGGTCGCCGGCGCTTTCCAGATCCGCACTGCGGTACAGAACGCGAGTGGCGCTTGGGGCGAATCCAGCAGATTGAGTACGCCCGGAAACTACCAGGCCCTGGTTCCGCAGATTCGCTTCGACAGCCAGGGCAATGGCTTGGCCGTCTGGCTGCAATTGGACAACACAGGCGCTGAAGTTTGGTCATCGCGCTTCGTGAAGGGCACCGGCTGGCAAACGCCGACACGACTGGACCGCACGATGAACACAGGCTTTGCCGCGTCGCTTGCGATCGATGCCGACGGAAATGCCTTTGCCGTCTGGGGCAAGCGTGAAACGCAGTACGGCAATTCGGATATCTGGGCTTCCCGCTTCACGCCGGCTGGAGGTTGGCAGGCGCCGGTCCGGTTGGGCAGTTCGGCCAACATCGGCACTTACGACCAGGCCGAGCAGCCGCAGGTGGCCGTAGATGCTGCCGGCAATGCCTATGTGCTGTGGGTTCAGAGATCCAGCGACGCGCCAGTATGGGTCGCGCGCTATCAAGCCGGCAGTGGCTGGCAGCCGGCGGTGTCGCTGGGCGCCGCTCGACTGGGCGATCCCTACGCCCCGAAGCTCGCCGTTTCCAGCGCGGGTCAGGTGATGGCGCTGTGGAACACCTTCGTTCCCTCGGGCACGTGGTACCGCTTCGACCTGTGGTGGAGCGCTCTCGCAACGCCGGGCGGCAGTTGGACTGCGCCCGCCCCGCTGGAGAACGACGATGCGGGCGATGCCATGAACCAGGCGCTGACAGTCGACGGCGCGGGCAACTTCCATGCAATCTGGCAGCAGCAGGACGCTTCCAACTACCGTAGCGACCTTGTCTATCGCCGGTACAAGCCCGGCGCGGGCTGGGAGGCGGTCACGACCGTCAGTACGGCGAATGGCGCCAATTTCCAGAATCGCCTCCCCAGCCTGGTGGCGGATCGCAATGGCAACTTGATGGCGCTGTGGGGTGTTTTCAAATCGGGCTATGGCGGAGCAGATGAGGGTACCTTCGCCCGACGCTACGTAGCCGGTGAAGGATGGCGCACCACGGTTCGCGTAGGCGCCACGGGCGCCACGCCAGCGGCAAGCACTTCGCTGGACGTGCAAGCGGATGGCTCCATTGCGGCGACCTGGATGGAGCCCGAGGCATCTCGCAGCAACGGGCCCATTCTCGCGGCTCGGTTCAAGTAACAAGCGCCCGTTCTGACGCTCCCCGAAGCGCATTCGGGGAGTCGTCTGTCCGACGCGCGGGGCATCCCCAGGGGGCGATGCGATCTCCGGGGATGCATCTCCCCAAGCAATTCGCAAAACAAACCAAGAGGAGAAAGAGGATGAGGAAAAACACATACCGCGCGCTCGGCATCGCGCTGCTCGCCACGCTGACCGCCTGCGGAGGCGGCGGTGGTGGAGGCGGCGGCGGCTTTCCGATCGCGCCCATCGCGGTCACGCCGAACACACCGCCACCGGCCACCAATCCCGATCCGGTGCCGCAGGATCCCGTCCTGCCCGCCCTGTCGCTGGACTTCGAGCTGCTGACCAATGAATTCGATCCCGTGAAGTTGCTCGCCGCGTTGAACGCAGAAGGGAGCAAGGGATTCCGCTGGCTCACCTCGCCCAATTTCAAGAACGATCCGAGGCATGTGCTGTCGAAGGACACCAAGGCGACGGACAAGTACATCGTCGAATTCCTGGACGTGGGGCTGTCGCAGGCCGACTACCTCACGCAGATCGATGCCCGGGGTGCCCATGGCTTCAAGCTGATCAACGACGGGGCATTGCAGCGCAACAGCGCGGTGAGTGCCTGGTACAGCTACACCCTGGAAACGAGCTTGCGCAGGAACAATTCCAATACCGATCCCAACAACGATCCGGTGAGCCTCGATGGATTCCTGGCACAGCTCAATGCGAAGGGCGCGCAGGGCAATCGATACGTCGGGGAAAAACACTTCGCACCGCTGCCGGACGGTCGTTTCAACATCCAGAGCGTCTACGAGAATGCCGGCAACGGGGCCTTCCAGTACGAGATGCTGTCGAGGGCAGGAAAGGATGCCGACTTCATCGCGCAGCTCAATGCCCAGGGCGCGCGGGGATTCCGGTTCAACTTCATCGCCTACCTGAAGAGCGGCGAGGCGAAGGCCTTCTACGTGAAGGACAAGGCTCAGACGCCGAAGTTCAGCTACTGGATCGCCGATCGTCCCGCCGATGCGTCGGCATTCCTGGCCCAGTTGAAGGACAACGCGAGCCGCGGCAGGGCCTTCTTCATCGACAACTACGCCTCGGGGACCGACAGGGTCACGGGCCCGGGTTCGTCCGAGCCGGCGCAGAAGATCATCTACTCGGCTTCCGCGCAATGCCAGGGCGTTCTTTGCGGCGACCTGTACGCGTTCTCGATCATGAGCAACTATTGAGTCCGACAACCGCTTCCACGCAGAAATGGCCCGACATCGGGCCATTTTTTTTTTGGAGGGTCTCAGCGCCTCAATTCACGCACTGGAACGACCCCGCCAGATTGACGTCCCCCGACCCCTTGTACTGCGGCCACTTCGGGTAGTCGCACAGCGGTCGCGTGCGCCCCGGCACGCCGGCGGTGTCGGTCGTGACCTGGTTGCTCGGCGCGGTGCCCTTCTCGACCCAGCCCTCGAGCGCGGTCAGCGAGTCCCAGGTGGCGTTGAACACGCTGCTGACCGCATGGCCCAGGCCCGCGACCTCGTAGTAGCGCACGAAGCCGTCGACCTCCGACGGGCCCCAGCGCGACTGCAGGCGCTGGTAGTACTGCTCGGTGGCGCGCGTGCTCACGAGCACGTCGGCCAGGCCGTGGGCGAGCAGCAGCTTGCCGCCACGCGCCTTGAAGGCCGAGATGTCGGTGCTGGCGTCGAGCTGGGTGCTCAGCGCGCTGATGCGGCTGGCCCACGGGCCCGGGTCCTCGGGGTCGAGCGAGAGCGAGTCGAAACTCGCGTCGCGCGTCACCGAGTACTTGATCCACTGGTCGGTCAGCACGCTGATGTAGGGCGCGTTGGCCGGCATCGGGCGCGTGGGCTGCGCGCTGCCGAAGGCCAGGAAGGTCACGGTGGGCTCGAGCGGCGAGGTCCAGGTGCTGATGCCGGGATCGGCGCCCCAGATGTTGTAGCCCGGGTACTGGGTCTCGCCGCTGGCCAGCGCGAAGCGGAAGTTGGTCGCGGTGTTGATGCTCTTCATGGCCGCGATCTGCGCATCGGACAGGCAGCTGTTGCCGGTGTCGGCGCCGCCCGCGCAGCGCACGGGCGCGCCCTTGAGCATGGCGGTGGCAGGATCGAAGCGCGCGTTGCACAGCGTCTGGTTGCTGATCAGGCCGTCGGCCACGCCGTCGAGCGCGTCGCAGGCCTCCATGGCGGCGTTGTAGAGCAGCTCGCGCTTGGCGGCATTGGGGTAGGCGCCGGGCTGCGCGAGCGCGCGGCTCATGCGGTGGCCGCCGAGCAGTGCGGCGGCGTCGTTCCAGGCCGGGTACCAGGCGATCGCGCCGTCCCAGTCGGCGGGCCAGCGCTGGATGGCGGTGACGGCCTCGCGCCCGCCGGTGGAGCCACCCGCGAAGTACGACTTCGAGGGGCTGGCCGCGTAGCGTGCCTGGACGATCGCGAGCGCGGCGTCGTGCGTCTTCTTGAGCGCATCGCCGCCGAAGTTGCGCACGGCCTCGTCGTTGAGGCCGAAGCGGCCGTCCTGCGAGCCGAGTGCATTGGCCTGGTGGCCCGAGTCGCTCGCGAAGGTGGCATAGCCGCGGGCCAGCGGCACGGGCTGGTCGACCGGACCGTTGGGCACGTTGCCCTTGACGCTGGGAATGCTGCCGTTGAAGCCGCCGCCGCCGAACATCACGACCTTGCGGTTCCAGTTCGTGGGCAGGGCCACGGTGAATCGGATGTCGGGCGCGCTGGCGTCGACCGGCGAGATCTTGCCCGACACCTCGCAGTACTCGGGCAGCGCGGCCACGCCGGTGCCGGCGGCCGGCACGGTCTTGGTGGCGGTGACGGTGGCGCCCGAGGTCGGCAGGCCGATGGCCGCGGCCGGCACGCTCAGGCCCGGCAACTGCTCGCAGCTCAGCGCGGCGCTCGATGGCGGCGGCGCGGGTGGCGGGGGCGGCGGTGGTGGGGGCGCGGGCGGCGGGTTGCCCGAGATGGGCAGCAGGAAGCCGTTGCCGCCACCGCCTCCGCCGCAGCCCACGAGCGTGGCGCTGACGGCGATGCAGGCGGCGACGGCCAGGACGATGTCGCGATGGCTGGATGTCATGGGTCTCCGATGTCGTTGGTTTTGGGACGCGGCACAGTCTCTCGCGCGCGGGTCCCGAATCCAATGTGCGGGCCGGACACAGCAGGCGGCGTTCCTGTGTGCGCGACCCATGCCGCGTAAACCCTGAGCGGCGGCCCTCAGTGCGGCAGCGGCACCTCGAAGCCGGCCTTCGAGAGCTCCCACTGGTACTGCTCGAAGCCCGTGCCCGGCACGCGCTCGTCGCTGCGGTCGCGGATCTCGTCCATGCGCGCCGCGACCTCGGCCGCGGTGTAGTCGCTGCCGTCGATGAAGATGCCGCGCGTCATCGTGAGGTGGGCGCTCTCGAAGCTGCCAGCGCCCGCGAGCAGGATGGTGCGCGTGGGCGCGTCCTCGCCCACCAGCGCGACCAGCCCGGGGCTCACGTAGTCGGGCTGCAGCCGGGCCAGCGCCTCGGGCGGCAGCACGCCCTCGGTCATGGCGGTGGCGGCGGTGGGTGCGAGGCAGTTCACGCGGATGTCCTGCCGCTCGCCCTCGAGCGCGAGCGTCTGCATCAGGCCGACCAGCGCCATCTTGGCCGCGCTGTAGTTCGACTGGCCGAAGTTGCCGTACAGGCCCGAGGAGGAGGTGGTCATCACGATGCGGCCATAGCGCTGCGCGCGCATGGTCTCCCACACGGCTTTCACCGCATGCACGCTGCCCATCAGGTGCACGTCCATCACGCGGCGGAAGTCCTCGAGCGTCATCTTCGAGAAGCTCCTGTCGCGCAGCACGCCGGCGTTGTTGACGAGGATGTCGATGCGGCCCCATTCGGCCACGGCGCGCGCGGCCATCGCTTCCATGGCCGCGAAGTCGGTGACGTCGCCGCCGTCCGCGATGGCGCTGCCGCCCGCGCGCACGATCTCGTCAGCCACGGCGCGGCCCGGCGATCCTTCATGCGCGCCGGCCACGTCGTTGACCACCACGCGCGCGCCATGGCGCGCGAGCGCCAGCGCATGGGCGCGGCCCAGGCCGCTGCCCGCGCCGGTGACGATGGCCACGCGGCCGTCCAGTGTCTTGTTCATTGCTGTTCCCGATGAATGAAGAAAAAAAGGGGAGCGGGGCTCAGAACGCGACCGCGTCCTTGCCCTTGAGGCCCAGCATCGCGCGCGCCTCGTCGGGGCTCGCGATCTCGAGCGAGAGCTCCTCGAGGATCCGGCGGATCTTGCGCACCTGCTCGGCGCAGGACTTCGCGAGCTGGCCGCGGCCGATGTAGAGGCTGTCCTCGAGGCCCACGCGCACGTTGCCGCCCATCACCGCGCCCATGGTCAAGAGCGGCATCTGGTGGCGGCCCGCGCCGAGGATCGAGAAGCGGTAGCCGTCGCGGCCGAACAGCCGGTCGGCGGTGGCGCGCATGGTCACGAGGTTCTCGGGATCGGGCCCGAGGCCGCCGAGGATGCCGTAGATGCTCTGGATGAACAGCGGGCCCTTGACGAGGCCCTCGTCGACGAAGTGCGCGAGGTTGTAGAGATGGCCGACGTCGTAGCACTCGAACTCGAAGCGCGTGCCGCAGTCCTCGCCGAGCACCTGCAGGATGTGCTTGATGTCGCGGAAGGTGTTGCGGAAGATCAGGTCCTCCATGCCTTCGATGTAGGGCTGCTCCCAGTCGTGCTTCCATTGCGCGATGCGCCGCGCCGTCGTGTGGATCGAGAAGTTCATCGAGCCCATGTTGAGCGAGCACATCTCGGGCTTGGCTTGCAGCGGGTAAGCCAGTCGCTCCGCGAGCGTCATGCGCGTGCTGCCGCCGGTGGTGATGTTGATGACCGCATCGGTGGCGGCCTTGATGCGCGGCACGAACTGGTCGAAGACCTTGGGGTCGGCCGAGGGGCGGCCATCGACCGGATCGCGCGCATGCAGGTGGAGGATCGCCGCGCCGGCCTCGGCGGCTTCTATCGCCTGCTCGGCGATCTGGTCGGGCGTGAGCGGCAGGTGCTCGGACATGCTCGGCGTGTGGACCGAGCCGGTGACCGCGCAGGAGATGATGACCTTGTCTTGGGTGCTTGCCATGGGATGTGTGGAAGGGATGAAGGAGGGGTGGCGCCGCGTCAGACCGCGAGCCACTCCGAGACGAGTTGCTGGTCGGCCTTGAGCGCCTGCGGCGTGCCCTCGAACACGATGCGGCCGTGGCCCATCACGCAGACCCGGGTCGAGACCTTGAGCGCGATCGCGAGCTTCTGCTCGACCAGCACCACCGACAGCCCCTTGCGGTGCATGTCGACGATGCATTCGCCGACCTGCGCCACGATCCTGGGCGCCAGGCCCTCGGTGGGCTCGTCGATCAGCATCAGCAGCGGATTGCCCAGCAGCGAGCGGCACATGGTCAGCATCTGCTGCTCGCCGCCCGACATGCTGCCGGCCTTGGTGTTGCGGCGCTCCTTGAGGCGCGGGAAGTAGTCGAACATCTGCTCGACGGTCCAGCGGTGCGCGCCGGGCACGGCGCGCTGCTCGCCCATGCGCAGGTTCTCGTCGACCGTGAGGTTGGCGAACACCTCGCGCTCCTCGGGCACGTAGCCGATGCCGGCGCGGCACACGGCATAGGGCCGCGCGCCGGCCAGCTCGCGCTCGCGCAGCCGGATGCTGCCCGCGGAAGGCGGCACCAGGCCCATGATGGCCTTCATGGTGGTGGAGCGGCCCGAGCCGTTGCGCCCGAGCAGGCTGATGACCTCGTTGCGCCCCACGCGCAGGTCGACGCCGTGCAGCACGTGGCTCTTGCCGTAATGGACGTGGAGGTCCTCGACGCTCAGCAGCGTATCGGTCGTGCTCATGCCGCCACCTCCTCGCCGAGATAGGCCTCTTTCACGCTGGCATTGGCGCGGATCTCCTGCGGCGTGCCGGTGGCGATCACCTGGCCGTAGACCAGCACGCTGATGCGGTCGCTCAGCGAGAACACCACGTCCATGTCGTGCTCCACGATCATCAGCGCGCGGCCCTTCGTGACCTCGCGGATCAGTTCGGCCGTGTAGTGGGTTTCCTCGGTCGACATGCCGGCCATCGGCTCGTCGAGCAGGATCACCTTCGGGTCGGACGCCAGCGTCATCGCGATCTCGAGCGAGCGCTGTTCCGAATAGGCCATCTCGCCCGCGATCGTCGCTGCGCGCGCGTTCAGGCGCACGAGTTCGAGCAGCCGTTCGGTCTCCTCGCGGATGGCGCGGTCGCGGTCGATGAAGCGCCAGAAGACGTACTGCAGCCCATGGCGGCGCATGACCGCGAGGCGGATGTTCTCGAACACGGTGAGCTTGGGAAAGATGTTGGTGATCTGGAACGAGCGCGCGAGCCCGAGCCGGTTGATGGCCTGCGGCGTGCGCCCGGCGATCGACTGGCCGTCGAACTGGATGCTGCCGGCCGTCGGCGCGAGCTGGCCCGAGATCAGGTGGAACAGCGTGGACTTGCCCGCGCCGTTGGGGCCGATCAGCGCATGGCGCTCGGCGCCCAGCAGGTCGAGGTCGACGCCGCGCATGATCTCGGTGGGGCCGAAGGACTTGCGCAGGCCGCGGATGCTCAGGATCGGGTCGTTCATGCGGCGCCTCCGGTGCGCTCGGCGAGGGGCGCGGCCTGCGCCGCGAGGGGAGCCTCGGCTTCGCGTTGAGCCAGGGTTCGCAGCCGTTGCCGCGCGAAGCGCGCGAGCAGCCCGCCGACAGCGAGCAGCGCGAGCGGCACGGCCCAGGTCGCGAACGACAGCGGCAGCCAGGCGCGGCCCAGGAACTGGATCGGCGGCCAGCCGCCACCCGGTTGCAGGTTGGCGAGCGAGCGGTAGTCCTGCGAGAAGGCGCGCTGCAGCATCTCGATCGCGAAGGCGCCGCCGAAGCTCAGCAGCAGCGCCGCGCCCACCGACAGCGCCAGCACCGGCAGCAACCGGGCCAGGCCGAAGCGCTGGCGCAGCCGCGCGGTGGTGCCCACCAGCCCCGCGAGGCCGGCCGGCATGAACATCATCACCAGCACGAACAGGATGCCCTGGTAGAGCAGCCACGAGCGCGTGAGGTCCGACACGGCGTAGCCGAAGAAGGTCATGAGCGCGGCGCCCAGGGCCGGGCCGAGGAACACCTGCACGCCGCCGATGTAGGTGTTGAGCACCACTGCGGCCGACAGCGCGGGATCGAACACCACGTAGTTCGCCGATTCGTTCGACACCACCTGCAGCCCGCCCGCGATGCCCGAGAACATGGCCGAGACCGCGAACACCAGCACGCCGAGGCCGTGCACGTTGTAGCCCAGGAAGCGCAGCCGGTGGCTGTTCTCGCGCAGGCCGCAGGTCAGCCGGCCCAGCGGCGTGCGGGTGTAGAGGTACAGCAGCGCGAGCGACAGCAGCACCCAGCCCAGCGTGAGGTAGTAGACCTCGGTGGTCGAGCCGAAGCCGAAGCCCCAGGCCGGCATGCGCATGGTCGACACGCCGGCCTCGCCGCCGAACAGGCCCTTGAGGTGCGGCGCCAGCGAATGGATCAGCTCGGCGATGGCCAGCGTGATCATCGCGAAGTAGGTGCCGCTGCGCTGGGTCGCGAACCAGCCCGCGATGCCGCCGATGGCCAGGCCGCAGACCGCGCCGGCCAGCGGCATCAGCGGCGTGGGCAGCAGGCCGGCGCCGCCGAGCGCGTTCATCGCATGCACGGTGCCGAAGGCGCCGACGCCGAAGTAGGCCGCATGGCCGAAGGACAGCATGCCGGCCTGGCCGCACAGCAGGTTGTAGGCGCTCGCGAACAGCGCGGCGATCAGCATCTGGATGGCCGCGTTGAGCAGCCCCTGCGACAGCAGGAAGGGCAGGGCCAGCAGCAGCGCGACGCCGGCGGCGAGCAGGGAGAGGGTGGTCTTCATCGTCTCGGCCCTCCCGCTCAGTTCTTCTCGCCCATCAGCCCGCTCGGCCGCACCAGCAGGATCAAGAGCATCAGCGCGAACGGAATGGTGGCCGACAGGCTCGAGAGCTTGAGCGTCATCAGCCCGCCGACGCCGCGCGCCCAGTCGCCCGCGCCGACCAGCGCGAACAGGTCGGCCAGGCTGCGGTCGATGCCCACGGCCAGCGAGGTGATGACGCCGATCAGCAGCGAGGCCAGCATCGCGCCGCCCAGCGAGCCCAGGCCGCCGACCACCACCACCACGAACACCATCACGCCGAGCTCGAGCGCCATGTTGGGGTTGGTGGTGTAGAAGGCACCGGCCACCGCACCCGCCAGGCCCGCGAGGCCGGCACCGACGCCGAACACGCCCATGAACACCAGCGGCACGTTGTGGCCCAGCGCCTCGGCCATGCGCGGCTTGTAGATCGCCGAGCGCACCACGATGCCGACGCGGGTGCGCGTGAGCAGCAGGTAGATGGCCACGAACATCGCGATCGCGATGCCGCCCATCAGCAGGCGGTAGGCCGGGTACTGCGCGCCGCCGATGGCGAAGGCCGGCACGTCGAGCGTGGGCGGGATGCGGTAGTCGACCGGGAAGTTGCCGAAGAACAGCTTGATGGTCTCGGCGATGATGAACGACAGGCCGAAGGTCAGCAGCAGTTCGTGCGCATGGCCGTGGTGGTGCACGCGGCGCAGGAAGAAGCGCTCGACCACCACGCCGATGAGGCCGACCAGGATCGGCGCGGCGATGACCGCGGCCCAGAAGCCGATGGTGCCCTGCAGCGTGTAGGCGAAGTAGGCGCCGAGCATGTAGAACGAGGCATGCGCGAAATTGAGCACGCCCATCATTCCGAAGATGAGCGTGAGGCCGGCCGACACCATGAACAGCAGCAGTCCGTAGACGATGCCGTTCATGAGCGAGACGATGAGCTGGTCCATGGGTGTCCTTGCGAGCAGCCGAGGCTGCGCCGGGGGGGGGGGGGGGGGGGGGGGGGGGGGGGGGGGGGGGGGGGGGGGGGGGGGG
>NZ_JBMDKG010000054.1:0-56484 GCF_057809595.1 Variovorax sp. FG153 | reverse complement strand
GGTCGCCTTTTCTTTGGTTACTTTCTTTTGGCGAGACAAAAGAAAGTGACTCGCCTGCCGGGGCGAAATCCCGGCCAACGGCGCCCGCAGGGAAAGCAACCGAAGAACACACTGCAGCCTGACGAGAAAGAAGCCTCAAACCGCCTCCTCCTCAACCACCCCCGACCGCCGCGCCCCACCCAACCGATCAAACGCCAAATAAATAACAGGCGTAGTGAACAAAGTCAGCAACTGACTAACGATCAACCCCCCAAAAATAGCCAACCCCAAAGGACGCCGCAACTCAGCGCCATCCCCAAAGCTGAACATCAAAGGCACGGCAGCAAACAAGGCAGCCAGCGTAGTCATCAAGATTGGCCGAAACCGCAGCAACGCCGCCTGATGAATCGCTTCCCGGGGAGACTTGCCCTCCGTGCGCTCCGCATCGATCGCGAAGTCGATCATCATGATCGCGTTCTTCTTCACGATCCCGATCAGCAGGATGATCCCGATGATCCCGATCACCCCCAGGTCGTTGCCCGTCACCATCAACGCCAGCAGCGCTCCCACCCCAGCGGATGGCAGGGTCGACAGAATCGTCAGCGGATGCACGTAGCTCTCGTACAGCACCCCCAGCACGATGTACACGCACACCACCGCCGCCAGGATCAGCCACAGCTGGTTCGACAGCGACTTCTCGTAAGCCCCGGAGGCACCGAGAAAGGTCATCGTGATGCTCTTCGGCAACCCGATCTCCTTCGCCGTCGCGCGGATCGTGTCGACCGCCGACCCCAGCGCCACCCCCGGCGCGGTATCGAAGTTCAGCGTGCTCGCCGGGTACTGCGCCACGTGCGTGATCTGCAGCGGCGCCTGCTGCTCGCTGATGTCCGCGATGGCCGACAGCGGCGTCGCGCTGCCCGAGCCGGCGATCAGGCTCAGCTGCCCCAGCGTCTGCGGCGTGTTCACCATGCCGGGCTGCGCCTCGAGGATCACGCGGTACTGGTTGGTCTCGGTGAAGATGGTCGAGACGATGCGCTGGCCGAAGGCGCTGTAGAGCGCGTCGTCGACCGTGCTCGCGGTGATCGACAGCCGCGCCGCGGTGTCGCGGTTCACGTTGACGAAGGCCGCCAGCCCCTGCGCGCCCGCATCGCTGCTGACGTTGCGCACCTTGTCGCCATGCTCGGCCTGCAGCTTCGCCACCAGTTGCTGCATCCAGCCGGTGATGGCGGCGCTGTCCACGCCCTCGAGCGAGGCGCGGTACTGCGTGGGGCCGGTCTCGGCGTCGATGGTCAGGTCCTGCGTGGGCTGCAGGTAGAGCGTCACGCCGGCCACGCCGCGCACGCGCTCGCGCAGGCGGTCCATCACCGCCTGCTGGTTGTCGTGGCCGCGGCGCAGGTTGATCAGCATGCTGCCGGTGTGCAGCATGGTGTTGTTGGCGGCGTCGACGCCGACGAAGGAACTGAGGTTCTCGACGTCGGGGTCGGCCAGCACGGCGCGCGCGGCCTGCTGCTGCAGCTGCGACATGCGGTCGAACGAGACGTCCTGCGCGGCCTCGATGCGCGCCTGCAGCTGGCCCGTGTCCTGGGTCGGGAACAGGCCCTTGGGAATCGAGAGGTAGAGCGCCACGGTCAGCAGCAGCGTGAGCAGCGCGACCAGCAGCGTGAGCGCCTGGTGGTCGATGACCCAGTGCAGCGAGCGGTCGTAGCGCGTCATCACGCCGTCGAAGAAACGCTGCGCGCGCGCGGCGATGCCGTGGTTGGCGGGATCCTTCTTCGCTTCGTGCCTGAGCCAGCGCGCCGACATCATCGGCACCAGCGTGAGCGACACCACGGCCGAGATCAGGATCGTGATCGCCAGCGTGACCGCGAACTCGCGGAACAGCCGCCCGACCACGTCGCCCATGAACAGCAGCGGGATCAGCACCGCGATCAGCGAGACCGTCAGCGAGATGATGGTGAAGCCGATCTGGGTGGCGCCCTTGAACGCGGCCTGCAGCGGCTTCTCGCCCTCCTCGATGTAGCGCGCGATGTTCTCGATCATCACGATCGCGTCGTCCACCACGAAGCCGGTGGCGATGGTCAGCGCCATCAGGCTCAGGTTGTTGAGGCTGTAGCCCAGCAGGTACATCAGGCCGAAGGTGCCGATCAGCGAGATCGGCACCGCGATGCTGGCTATGACGGTGGCGCGCAGGCTGCCGAGGAAGGCGAAGATCACCAGCACCACCAGCACGACGGCGAGCACCAGCTCCATCTGCACGTGCTCGACCGAGGCGCGGATGCCGGCCGTGCGGTCGCTCAGCACCTCGACCTTCAGGCCCGCGGGCATGCCCGCCTGAAGCTCGGGCAGTTGCGCCTTGATGGCGTTGACGGTGGCGATCACGTTGGCGCCGGGCTGGCGCTGCACATTGAGGATGATCGCGGGCGTGAGCGTGCCCTCGGCATCGCCGTTCGTCTTGGTGCCGGCCCAGGCGCCGAGCTGGTTGTTCTCGGCGCTGTTGACCACGCGCGCCACGTCGACCATGCGGATCGGCGCGCCGTTCTTGTACGAGACGATCAGGTTCTTGTAGTCGTCGACCGTGAGCAGTTGGTCGTTCGAGTTGATGGTGTAGGCGCGCTTGGGGCCGTCGAAGCTGCCCTTGGCGCCATTGGAGTTGGCCGCGCTGATCGCGGTGCGCAGCGCGTCGAGGCCGATGCCGTTGGCCGCCAGTGCCTGGGTGTTGGCCTGGATGCGCACCGCGGGCCGCTGGCCGCCGCTGAGCGACACCAGCCCCACGCCCGAGACCTGGCTGATCTTCTGCGCCAGTCGCGTGTTGACGAGGTTCTGCACCTCGGTCAGCGGCAGGGTGTCGGAGGTGATCGCCAGCGTGAGCACCGGCGCGTCGGCCGGGTTGACCTTGGCGTAGACCGGCGGCGCCGGCAGGTCGGCCGGCAGCAGCGAGCCGCCGGCGTTGATCGCGGCCTGCACTTCTTGCTCGGCGACGTCGAGCGTCTGGCCCAGCGTGAACTGCAGCGTGATGATCGACACGCCCGCCGCGCTGGTGGAGCTCATGCGGTCGAGCCCCGACATCTGGCCGAACTGGCGTTCCAGCGGCGCGGTGACGGTGTTGCTCATCACCTCGGGGCTGGCGCCCGGGTAGAGCGTCTGGACCTGGATCGTCGGGTAGTCGACCTGCGGCAGCGCCGACAGCGGCAGGAAGCGGAACGCCACCAGGCCGGCCAGCACGATGGCGACCATCAGCAGCGAGGTCGCCACCGGCCGCAGGATGAACGGGCGTGAAGGGCTCATGGATTCAATTCGTCGTCGAGGGCGCTGCGGGCGGCGCGGCGGGAGATGCCGAGGCGGAGGGCCGGCGCGTCATTGGCCTTGCGGCGCCTGGCGGCGGCCCTCGCCCTGGCCGCCCTGGCCCTGGCGCTCGGCCATGCGCTGCCAGCGCTCGAGCGCGGCCGGGTCGCCGCGGTCGAGCTGTTCGAGGAAGCGCTTGCGGCGCTCGAGCTGCTCGGGGTCGTCCTTGGCCGCGTCGAGCATGCGCTGGCGCTGCTCGGCGGTGGGGAGCTTGGAGGCGGCGGTGGGTGCGGCCGGTTGGGCACCGGTGGCGGGTGCGGCCGCGGGGGCCGGCGCCGTTGCCGGTGCCGCCGCTGGAGCAGCGGGTGCCGTGCCCGGCGCGGGCGCGGCGGACGACGCGGCGCCACCGGCCGGGGCCTGTCCACCTTGCCCGCCCTGCGCGCCGTCGCGCTGGCGCCGCCCGCCACGGTGCTGGCCATTGGCGGCGGCACCGGGCGCGACCGCGGGCCGGTCGGCCTGGGTCTGCACGCGCGCGCCGTCCTTCAGGCGGTCGCCGCCCTCGGTCACGACCACCTCGCCGGCATTCAGGCCGGCGGTCACGGCGATGTTGTCGACGCTCGATTCGCCACGCGTCACCACGCGCTGCGACACCGTGTTGTCGGCGTTCAGCACATAGACATAGTCGCCGTTCGGGCCGTTGCGCATCGCCGTCACCGGCACCACCACGGCGCTGGTCACGGTGCGCAGCAGCAGGCGCAGGTTGACGAACTGGTTCGGGAACAGCGCGCCGTCGGCATTGGCGAAGCGCGCCTTGGCCTTGACGGTGCCGGTCTGGGTGTCGACCAGGTTGTCGAGCGTGGAGAAACTGCCGGTGGCGAGCTGCTTGACGCGCGCGCGGTCGAAGGCGGTGGCGGGCAGCCTGGCGCCGGCGGCCAGTCGCTGCTGGACCTCGGGCACGCGGTCCTGCGGCACCGAGAACACCACGTCGATCGGCGCCATCTGGGTGATGACGGCCACGCCGCCGCTGGTGCCGGTCGAGACGTAATTGCCCACGTCCACCGGCCGCAGGCCGATGCGGCCGCCGACCGGCGCCGCGATGCGGGTCCAGGCCAGGTTCAGCCGCGCGCTGTTCTCGTTGGCGCGGTCGATCGCGACCGTGCCCTCGAGCTGCTTGACCAGCGCGCTCTGGGTGTCGACGTCCTGGCGCGCGATCGAATCCTGGCCCAGCAGGGTCTGGTAGCGCTGCAGGGTGACGCGCGCCGCGGCGAGCTGCGCCTCGTCGCGCTGGCGCGCGCCGGTGGCCTGGGCCAGCGCGTTCTGGTAGGGCTGCGGGTCGATGGTGGCGAGCACGTCGCCCTTCTTGACCATCTGCCCTTCCTGGAACAGCACCTGCGTGAGCACGCCCGAGACCTGCGGCTGCACCGTGACATTGGCCAGCGGCGTGACGGTGCCGAGCGCCTCGAGCTGGATCGGGATGTCGGCCTGCCGCGCGGTCGCGATGCCGACGGTGCTGGAGGCGGCACCGCCGCCTCGCCCGCCTCCGGGCCGCCCGCCCGGGCCGCCCGGCCCGCCAGGCCCGGCGCCGGGACCGGCCGCCGGCGTCTTCGAGCGCTGCACCAGGTACCAGGCGCCACCGCCCAGCGCCACGAGCAGGATCAGCGCGATCAGGCTGCCGAACCAGCGGCGGCGACGGACCTGGGGATGCGTGGGCGACACGGTGGCCGGCAGGGGTTCGGGAGGCGTTTGGGGATCCATGGGAGAGAGAAGAGAGCCTGATCGGGTGCGGCCTAGAGTACAGCGCCAAAAGGTGTATGCAGAGTTTGCTGTGCCGTAAACGGGCGGTAAAGCTCGCGGACCCCCGCTTGCCGCAGGACGGCGTGCCGTTCCGGCGTCGCTCGAAGCCGCGCGCATTTCGCGCCGCCGGCAGGCACTTCGCGCCGCCGGCCCCGCATTTCATCGCAACACCGTGGCAGTCCCGCGAGCGGGCCGGCACAGTCCGCTCCGACGCCACCGGGCCTCCATCCTTTCTCCCGAACCCTTCGTCCGCCTTTCAACCCTTCAACCGATCCAGGAGTCTTTCCATGCTGATCCAGATCCTCCTCCATACGCCCAAGTGGGTGTTCGCCGTCTTCGCGCTGCTGGTCTGGTTCGGCAGCAAGCAGCTGCTGTCGGGCAGCGTGGGCCTGACGCGCATCACGCTGATGCCGATCGCGATGGGCGCGCTGTCGCTGATGGGCGTGGCCTCGGCCTTCGGCGATTCGCTCGGCGCCCTGCTCGGCTGGGCCGCCGCCGCGGCCGTGATGATCGCGCTGGTGCTGCGGCGCCCGCTGCCCGCGAGCACCCGCTACGACGCCGCCGCGCGCCGCTTCCACCTGGCCGGCAGCGCGGTGCCGCTGGCGCTGATGATGGGCATCTTCTTCACCAAGTACGTGGTGGGCGTGGCGCTGGCCATGCACCCCGAGCTGCGCCACGACAGCGTCTTCGCGGTCGCGATCCCCGTGCTCTACGGCGCCTTCAGCGGCATCTTCGCGGCCCGCGCCCTGCGCCTGTGGAAGCTGGCGATCGCCACCGACGCCATGGCCAGCCGGGCCGGCGCCGCCTAAGATCGCCGCCGTCCATTCCCTCCCCATCCGCCTGCAGGAAGCGCCATGTCCGTCCTCGTGCTGATCCTCAAGATCTCGGTGTCCGTGGTGCTGATCGCCTCGCTGGCCGAAGCACTGGTGCTCTCGTGGCGCAACGGCTGGCGCGGCTACGACTGGAAGGCGGCCGGCATCTCGGTGTTCGACTTCCTGGTGCGCGAATACCCGCTGCGCTGGCTGCTGCCGCTGGCCTTCTGGGTCGGCGCCATGGACTGGCTCTACGCGCACCGCCTCATCACCCTGCCGATGGACCACTGGACCGGCTGGGCCGCCTGCTTCATCGGCCAGGAGTTCTGCTACTACTGGTACCACCGCGCCGCGCACCGGGTGCGCTGGTTCTGGTGCACCCATGCGATCCACCATTCGCCCAACGAGCTCAACCTGTCGGCCGCCTACCGCTTCGGCTGGACCGGCAAGCTCACCGGCACACTGGCCTTCTTCATGCTGGCGCCGCTCCTGGGCATGCCGCCGCGCGTGGTGCTGATCATGCTGACGCTGAACCTGCTCTACCAGTTCTGGATCCACGCCGCCTGGATCCCGAAGCTCGGGCCGCTCGAATGGGTGCTCAACACGCCCTCGGCGCACCGGGTGCACCATGCCTCGAACCTCGAGTACCTGGACGGCAACTACGGCGGCGTGCTGATCGTGTTCGACCGCCTGTTCGGCACCTACATCCCCGAACACGCCGACCTGCCCTGCCGCTACGGCCTCGTGAAGCCGATCACCTCGTACAACCTGCTCGAGATCGAGTTCGGCCAATGGCGCGCGCTGTTCGAGGACCTGGCCTCGGCCCGCTCGGTGCGCGCCTTCGTCGGCTACCTCGTGAAGCCGCCGGGCTGGAACCCCGACGGGCCCGGCGAGACCACCGAGGAGCTGCGCCGGCGCGCGGCCGTGCAAGCCCCGGCGCCCGTCCCCGCCCCCGATTTCATTCCCGTCCAGATCAAGGAGCCGTCATGAACATGTCCTCGTCCCCCTCTCCCGCGGAGCTCGAGAAGCGCGCCCGCCGCCGCGCCGGCGCCAAGATGGGTTGGTACATCCATGCCTTCGTCTACGTGCTGGTCAACCTCGGGCTGGTCGTGCTGTCGGCCTCGAAGGGCCACACCTGGGCCGTCTATCCGCTGATGGGCTGGGGCCTGGGGCTGCTGGTGCACGGCGCCGTGATCTGGTTCATCGCGCCGGGCGGCGACTTCTACGAGCGCCTGGTCGAACGCGAGCGCCGCGCGCTGGCCGCCGGGGAGCGCCGTTGAGCCAGGCCCCTGCCGCCGCCCGCCCCAGGTTCGGCACCGAGAACCTGCGCGACCTGCTGCGGCACGGGCTGATCACCGCCGTCTTCTGCTGCCTGATCGCGGCCGCGCTCAGCATCTCGAGCGGCCGCAGCTGGGTCAACCACATGGTCTATTCGATGTCGATCGGCCTGATCAGCTGGCTGTGCATCGACGGCGGCCGGCTGCTGATGAGCGGCCACCGCGAAGTGCTCTGGCCGCATGGCCCGCAGAGCATCGCGCTGATCGGCTTCGGCGTGACCGCCGGCTTCCTGCTCGGCAACCTGATCGGCGACGCCTGGAGCGGCGCCCCCTTGCTCGACTTCCTCGACTACCGCGGCCACAAGCTGGCGACCACGCTCACCATCACGCTGGTCGCCACCGCCGGCGCCTGCTTCTTCTTCTACAGCCTCGGCAAGAGCAAGCACCTGCAGGGCCAGATCGAAAAAGCCAGGCGCGATGCGACCGAGGCACGGCTCAAGCTGCTCGAAACCCAGCTCGAGCCGCACATGCTGTTCAACACGCTGGCCAACCTGCGGGTGCTGATCACGCTCGATCCGCCGCGCGCCGTGGCCATGCTCGACCGGCTCAACAGCTACCTGCGCGTCACCCTCAGCGGCTCGCGCACGCTCGCGCACCCGCTGGGGGCCGAGTTCGACCGGCTGGCCGACTACCTCGAGCTGATGTCGGTGCGCATGGGCGAACGGCTGCGCTACACGCTCGAGCTGCCGGCCGAGTTGCGCGAGGTGCCGGTGCCGCCGCTGCTGCTGCAGCCGCTGGTGGAGAACAGCATCCGCCACGGCCTCGAGCCCAAGGTCGAGGGCGGCGAGATCGCGGTGCGCGCGCGCCGCGAGGGCGAGCTGCTGGTGATCGAACTCAGCGACACCGGCGTCGGGCTCGATGCCGCGTCGCCGTCGCCGTCGACGTCGCGCGACGGCGGCGGCTTCGGCCTCGAACAGGTGCGCGAGCGGCTGACCACGGTCTATGGGCCGCGCGCCGCCCTGACGCTCGCGCCCGGCGAGCACAAGGGCACCCGCGCCACCTTGCGCTTTCCGCTGCAGGCTTCCTCCGCCGGCGATGCGCCGGCCGCCTCCCCCACGCCATGAACACTGCCACCTCCCCCACCGCGCTGATCGCCGAGGACGAACCGCTGCTCGCGCAGGCGCTGAAGGCCGAACTGGCCGCCGCCTGGCCCGAGCTGAAGATCGCCGCCATCGCGGGCGACGGCCGCAGCGCCGTGCGCGAGGCGCTGCGGCTGCTGCCGCAGGTGCTGTTCTTCGACATCCGAATGCCGGGCCTCGACGGCCTGGGCGCCGCCACCGAGCTGGCCGATGCCTGGCCCGCGGACGAGGCACCGATGCCGCAGCTGGTCTTCGTGACCGCCTACGACGAGTACGCGGCCCGCGCCTTCGAAGCCCAGGCGATCGACTATGTGCTGAAGCCGGTGCAGCCCGATCGGTTGCGCAAGACGGTGACGCGGCTCAAGCAGGCGCTGGCCGCGCGGCCGACGGCCGAAGCGCCGCCCGACGAGGCGCTGGACCGCACGCTCGCGCGCTGGCGCGAGGTGCTGGCGGCAGCGGGTGGCGCCGTCGCGCCGCTGCCCGAACCCTCGGCCGCGCCGCTGCGCATGATCGCCGCCAGCGATGCCGGCGGCAGCACCGTGCGCATGGTGCCGATCGACGAGGTGCTGTATTTCGAGGCCGCCGACAAGTACCTGCGAGTGCTGACCACGGACCATGAGTACCTGATCCGCACGCCGCTCAAGCAGTTGCTGCCGCAGCTCGATGCGCAGACCTTCTGGCAGGTGCACCGCGCGGTCGTCGTGCGCGCCTCGGCCATCGAGGCGGTGCACCGCGACGAGGCCGGCAAGCTCGCCCTCGACCTGCGCGGGCGGCCCGAGCGGATCCCGGTCAGCAGGCTCTACGCCCATCTTTTTCGCGCCATGTGAAATCCGGGCCGGTGCGTCGCCCAAAGAAAAAGCCGGCTCCGAGGAACCGGCTTTTTCATTTGCTCACGTCTACCGTGGCATTTCAGCGCCAGTGGCCATGGCCGCGGTAGTAACCGCGACCGTAGTAGCGCGGGCCGTAGTAGGCCGGCGGCGCGTAGTACACCGGGGCCGGACGGTAGTAGACCGGCGGCGGGCGGTAGTACACCGGCGGGGGCGGCGCGTAGTAGACCGGGGCCGGCGGCGCGTAGACCGGCGCCGGGTAATAGGCCGGGGCGCCCACGCCCACCGACACGCCGGGAACGCCGACGCCGATGGACCAGCTCACGTCGCCGCGAGCGCTGGCCGAGGTGGCCGCGAACAAGGCACCGGCGGCGACGACGCCTGCGGCGGCCCACTTGAAGAAGGTAGAACGAGTGACGCTCATGATGTTGGACTCCTTGTAGGGTGGGCATTCGCTGCCCATGTACGTATTGAACGCGCCAAATGCAAAGTGGTTGCCCGCCACATTGTGAAGAGCGTTGCCAAAGGTAACCTGAAGAGTCCCCTAATTAGAATGCGTCGATGACCTCCCCGACCGACAAAGACGTCGCAAAAACACCCGCTGCACCCAGCAATTTCCTGCGCCACGTGATCGAAAACGACCTCGCCCAGGGCGCCTACGCCGGCCGCCGTTGGGGCGGGGCCCCGGGCGATGCCGAGCACCACGCCCATGGCATGAGCGATCCGGCCCGGGTCCGCCTGCGCTTTCCGCCCGAGCCCAACGGCTACCTGCACATCGGCCACGCCAAGAGCATCTGGCTGAATTTCGAGCTCGCGCGCGAGTACGGCGGCGTCTGCCACCTGCGCTTCGACGACACCAACCCCGAGAAGGAAGAGCAGGAATACGTCGATTCGATCCGCGACGCCGTGGAATGGCTCGGCTACGAGACCTACCTGGCCGACCGCCCGAGCGCACCCGGCGTGATGCAGCCGCACGAGTACTTCGCGAGCGACTACTTCGACTTCATGTACCGCGCGGCCGAATACCTGATCGGCGCCGGCCTGGCCTATGTCGACGAGCAGTCGGCCGAGGAGGTGCGCGCCAACCGCGGCGATTTCGGCAAGCCCGGCACCGACAGCCCCTACCGCACCCGCACGCCGGAGGAGAATCTCGCGCGCTTTCGCGAGATGCGCGACGGCCAGCTCGCCGACGGCGCCGCCACCCTGCGCGCCAAGATCGACATGGCGAGCCCCAACATCAACATGCGCGACCCGGCGCTCTACCGCATCCGCCGGGCCACGCACCACAACACCGGCGACAAGTGGTGCATCTACCCGATGTACACCTACGCGCACCCGATCGAGGACGCGCTCGAGCAGATCACCCACAGCATCTGCACGCTCGAGTTCGAGGACCAGCGCCCGTTCTACGACTGGCTGCTCGACCGCCTCGCCGAAGGCGGCCTGATCGCCAGCCCGCACCCGCGCCAGTACGAATTCGCGCGCCTCAACGTGACGCACGTGCTCACCAGCAAGCGCAAGCTGCGCCAGTTGGTGGAAGAAAAGCACGTCGACGGCTGGGACGACCCGCGCATGCCCACGCTGGCCGGCCTGCGCCGCCGCGGCTACACGCCCGAGGCGCTGCGCCTGTTCTGCGAACGCAGCGGCACCACCAAGTCGGGCGGCTGGATCGACTACGCCGCGCTCGAGGCCGCGCTGCGCGACACCCTCGACCCCGTGGCGCCGCGCGCGATGGCGGTGCTCGACCCGGTCAAGCTGGTGATCACCAACTGGGGCGAACTCATGGGTGGCGACGCTGCGCTCGACGACTGCTCGGCACCGATCCATCCGCACCATCCCGAACTCGGCAAGCGCGCCTTCAAGCTGGGCCGCGAGGTCTGGATCGAGCGCACCGACTACGAGGACGTCCAGCCCAAGGGTTTCTTCCGCCTGTTCCCCGGCAACAAGGTGCGGCTCAAGTACGGCCACGTCATCGAGTGCACCGGCGCCACGCGCGATGCCGAGGGCAAGCTCATCGAGGTGCAGGCGAAGCTGGTGCCCGACACCAAGAGCGGCACCCCGGGCGCCGACGCGATCAAGGTCAAGGGCAACATCACCTGGGTGGCCGTGGCCGACGCGGTGCAGGCCGAGGTGCGGCTCTACGAGCGGCTGTTCGCCGAAGCCAACCCGGGCAGCGGCGAGTTGCTCGAGGAGCTCAATCGCCACAGCCTCGAGGTCTGCGCGGCCTATGTCGAGCCCTCGCTCGCCGACGCAAAGCCCGAGGCGGCCTTCCAGTTCGAGCGCCACGGCTACTTCGTGCTCGACGCCAAGGCGGCCGCCGCCGGGCAGCGCGTGTTCAACCGCGCGGCGGGCATGCGCGACAGCTGGGGCAAGTAGGCCCCGGCGCTCTCGCCGCATCACGAACCGGGGCCGCGTGCCCCGGTTTTACATGGTGCTTTCCGACAACCGGGCGCGGGCCATGCCGCCACAATGCGGCCCATGTCACGCATCCTTCATGCTCCGCTCTCCACCCGCCGCACGCTCCTGATCGGCACCGCCGCCCTGCTCGCCCTGCCCGCCACGGCGGCGACCAAGAAGGCCGGCGGCGCCAAGCCCCAGCCCCCCGAAGTCTGGCCCCGCGCCTCCCAGGTCCCGGGTGGCATCGCGCGCCTGTCGCTCGGCCCCGCGGCCGCGCGCCCGCTGGCCACCACTGGCGGCGACGGCAACCAGCCCGTGCTGGTACTCGGCGACGCCATCGAATGGACCGCCCTCGTCGGCATTCCGCTCGCGGCCGAACCCGGCGAGGCCAGCATCTCGGTGCAGGCCCGCCCCGATGCCGCGCCTCGCCAGCTCGGCTACAGCATCGCGCCCAAGCAGTACCGCGAGCAGCGCCTGAACGTGGCGCCGCGCACCGTCGACCTCTCGCCCGAGGACCAGGCGCGCTACGAGCGCGAGCGCGACCACCTCGCCACCGTGACCGCCACCCGCACCGAACTGCGCCCCGATGCCGCGCTGCAGATGCGCGTGCCGGTGCCCGGCCGCCGCTCCAGCTCCTTCGGCCTGCGCCGTGTGTTCAACGGCCAGTCGCGCAATCCCCACAGCGGCATGGACATCGCGGCCGGCACCGGCACCCCGGTGCTCGCGCCGCTGCCGGGCAAGGTCATCGACACCGGCGACTACTTCTTCAATGGCGGCACCGTCTGGCTCGACCATGGCGGCGGCCTGCTGACCATGTACTGCCACCTGAGCCGCGTCGACGTGAAGGTCGGCGACGTGCTCCAGACCGGCGACAAGCTCGCCGCGGTGGGCGCCACCGGCCGCGTGACCGGCCCGCACCTGCACTGGTCGGTGATGCTCAACCGCGCCATGGTCGATCCGGCGCTGTTCATTTCCGCCTGAACGTTGCGCCGGCACCTCGCCGGCGGTCCGGGCCGGGGCGCCTCTGTTGGCAAGGCGCTCGACGCAAGTAACAATTCGTTTTCAGACCGCGCGCCGGGAGGCCCCATCTCGGGGACGCGCGCCGGTCCGTTTCACTTGCACCAGCCCTCATGCAGAAGAACACGACCAGCGCGCCCCGGACCGGCAATGCCATGCCCATCAGCGACGTCCAGATCCAGAAGGCCGTCGCGACGCTCTCGAACGCGCTGCGCGCCGAGAACATCCAGGACCAGAGCTACCTCGGCCTGTACGTGGGCGAGGACGCGCTGCACGACATCCACAACCTCAACAACCAGGTCATCTACGGCCGCCGCGGCTCGGGCAAGACCCATCTGCTGAAGGCGCTGCAGGAGAAGATCAACAACGACTTCGCGGCCTCGCGCCGGATCGCGGTCTACATCGATGCCCGCACCATCCTGCCGCATGCCGAGGCCGACGGCCTGAGCTGGGAGCAGTACGCGGTCATCCTGTTCAAGAACATCATCCGCAGCCTGGTGAACGCGTTCTCGAGCAACCTGCGCGCCATCCACGGCCGGGACGACATCATCCCGCTGCGCCGCGATCCGCTCGACGCCGAAGCCGAGCGCCAGCTGCAGCACCGGCTCGAGGCCATCCAGCGCGAACTCGACGGCAGCTCGCTCAACAAGCTCAAGGAGACGGCCCTCGCCGTCGAGTCGATCGCGCAGGCCGGCGCCTCGCTCAAGCTCTCGAAGGCGCCCGAGCTGCAGGCCTCGGGCAGCCTGCAGACCAAGTCGCAGGAGTCGAGGCTCAAGGACCAGTTCATCAGCGTCTTCGACATCGCGAACCTGCTGCAGGAGCTGAGCGAGGAACTGCAACTGAACCGCGTCTTCTGCCTGATCGACGAATGGTCCGAGATCCCGAACTCGGCCCAGAAGCACCTGGCCGAACTGGTCAAGAAGTCCTTCATCGCGAGCCGCTTCAGCTTCAAGATCGCCGCGATCCCGAACCGCACCGACCTCGGCCACAAGACCGACGAGAAGTTCTACGGCCTGGAGGACGGCGGCGACATCTTCGGCTACCAGCTCGACAACCGCTACGTGTTCGAGATCGACAAGGCCAAGACCCGAAACTTCTTCAACCAGCTGCTGTGCAAGCACCTCGAGCAGCACAGCCCCAGCCTCTCGGACGAACTGCTGCTGCCCTCGCGCAAGAACAACGACGCCTTCATCAACGCCTTCCTCACCAACAAGGCGCTGGGCGAACTGCTGATCGCGAGCGCGGGCATCCCGCGCGACTTCATCAACCTCTTCATCCACTCGTACGCGCAGTTCAAGAGCTCGGGGTCCAAGCACATCTCGATCAAGAACGTGCGCGCCGCCACCTCGGGCTGGTACGAGACCGACAAGAAGAAGCAGGTCGACGAGCACTCGGTCGAGAAGAACCTGCTCGAGAAGATCGTGCAGGAGATCGTGGTCGGCAAGAACTCGAGCCACTTCATGATCAGCGAGAAGTACTCGGCCAATCCGCACATCCTCGGGCTGGTGGATTTCCGCGTGCTGCACCTGCGCAAGAAGGGCTACTCGCACAAGGACATGGCGGGCGAGACCTTCAACGTCTACTCGATCGACTACGGCTGCTACAACCACCTGAACATCACGCGCACCGCGCTCGACAACAACACGCTCGAGAACCTCAAGGTGCGCGACGACATCCGCGACATCCGCCGCATCCACCTGAGCGACGCCTTCTTCCAGAAATTCCAGCTCGCGGTCGGCGAGGCCTTCATGTGCGAGCACTGCAAGAAGCCGGTCGACACCACGCACGCGGCCTTCGTGAAGCAGTCGCTGTGCAACCACTGCTTCGAGAAGATTCCGGCGCGCAGTGCGCTGGCGGCTTGAGCGGCGCCCGTCTCAGATCGGCTGGGTCAGGTAGAGCGCCTCGCGCCCCACGATCACGCGCTGCGCGGGCATGAACACGGTGCAGTCGTCGACCGGCGCACGGATCTCGTCGGGGCCGTTGGTGGCGATCAGCTCGCCCTTGGCGAAAGTCTCGAAGCCGATCAGCGGGCGCACGAAGGCGAAGTCCTCGCTCTGGATCACGTGCGTCTGCAGCAGCTTGAAGCGACGCTGCGGCTCGGGCGTGGGGGCGGCCGGGTCCTTGTCGACCAGGCCGAAGTAGGCGAGGAAGTCGTAGGTGACGGCGGTGGCAAGGTCCGATGCCGAGCGCAGGAAATGCTGGCCGCACTCGACCACCATCGCCACGCCCTTTCCGTCGGGCCCGCCGTGGCTGCCGTACTGGATCAGCGGCGTGCCCGAGCCCAGGCCATCGGGCATCACGAGATGCACGGGCGGCCGGCCGATGGCCATCGCCACCTTGGCATTGCGCTCGAAGGACGGATAGACCCAGAACGGCACCACCGGCTGGCTGGTGGAATGAATGTCGAGGATGTGATCGGCGGCCTCGACCACCGGCCGCAGGATGCGCGCGCGGCGCAGCTCGGGGCTGTCCTCGCTGCCATCGAGCCACTCGGGCGACCAGATGCGGTTGAGGTTGTGGACGATCTGGCGGCTGTCGTAGGGCGCGGCCTCGGTGAAGGACTCGTAGGCGTCGATGTTCGCGAAGCTCACGGTGAGCGTGCCGATCTTCGGCCGCACGCCATGGTCGAGCAGGTGCGTGGCGGCCGTCATGCCGCAGATCTCGTTGCCGTGGGTCAGGGCATTGATCAGCACGTGCGGGCCGGGCTTGCCCGACTCGAAGCGGTGCACGTAGTCGACGCCGACATTGCCCTGGCGGTAGGCGGAGAGATCGCGCGGGAGGACTTCGAGGGCGGGTGGGGATTGGGTCATGGTGGGTGTGGCGGCTCGTGCGGGATCGGGGTCGCGCGAGTTTGCTACAGGCGGCGCGTTCTTGCTGGGCACCAGTTCCGGCCCGATACGCTTCAAATTTGAAGCGCATCGGCGCAATTTGCGCTTCAGGCGGCCGATTCCCCGCGCCGCGCCAGGCACTCAGCCAGCGCCTCCACCCCCAGCTGATAGATCCCCTGCCGCCGATGCACCTCGAACCCCAGTCGGCGGTTGATCGCGAGGATCGGCGCGTTGGCCTCGGCGTTGTAGGTCACGACGATGCGCAGTTCGGGATGCAGCGCGCGCACGCTGTCGAGCATCGCGGCCTTCACCGCCTTGGCCAGCGAGCGGCCGCGCCAGGCGCGCGCCACGCCCGTCAGGCGCTGGTGCAGGCGCTCGGGGGTGCGCGGGTCCCAGTGCGCTTCGCACATCGCGGCCAGCGTGCCGTCGGCATCGACCAGCAGCACCAGGTGGTGCTCGCCGCCGCTGCGGTCGAGTTCGCGGTACCAGTTGGCATAACCGTCGAGCTCGTAGCGCGCGGGCGGTAGCTCGAGTTCGCCGAGCGGCATGTCGTTGAACAGGTCCGAGAACGGCGCCAGCAGCTGCGCCAGGCGCTCCATTGGCGTGCGGCCGGGATGGATTTCGAAGCGCAGCGCACCGCCGGCCGTGCCCTGCGCCTTCCAGCGCGCGAGCTCGTCCGCGTCGAGGCCATCGATGCGCATGCGGTTCTCGACCACGCGATGCTTGAGGACCGCGCCCGAGGCTTCGAGGAAGGCATGGCCCGGCGGGTAGAAGGTGTTCATCGTGGCGACGGTCTTGCCGTGCTCGCGCATGAAGGCCAGCAGCGGCACGAGCAGCCGGCTGCCGATGCCGCGGCGCCGGTGCGCGCCCAACACGCCGAGCCAGGCCTCCGCGTGCAACGCGAAGGGCTCGCTGTTCGGTGCATCGGGCCGGCGCCGCCAGAGAATGATGTTGCCGACCAGTTCGTCGCCCTCGCGCGCGACGAAGCGCTCGGCCTCGAAGAAGGGCATGCGGCGCCGCGCGTCGTGCTCGAAGTCGGCATCGGCGGCCTGCGGCTCGCCAGGATGCAGCTCCTCGTCGCGGATGCGCCGGTAGCGGTGGAAGCGTGCCCATTCGGACGGGTCGTCCGCGTGGACATCGAAGCGCCGGATCTCGATCGTGTGGTTCGCCATCTCCCGTCCTCCCTTTTGTTGCCCGGGGGGCGCGATTGTGCCGAACCGAAACCCTCGCGGCGCACACGGGCGCGCGCATCTTTGGCTTGGCCGAAGGTTGCCGCTTCACAATGGCATTTCAGCCACCTTCGACGAGGAGTCCGCACATGCCCTTCCCGCCGCTGTCCAAGCTGGTCCTTGCCGCCACCGCCCTGCTCGCGCTCTCGGGCGCTTCAGCGCAGGAGACCAGGACCGACCCCGTCTACACGCGCGCCCGCCTGATGTCCTCGCACGAGGAGCCCGGCGGCAAGCTGTACCTGCACCTGAAGATCCCGCCGCGCTCGAAGATCCCGTTCACCACCCAGACCTTCAGGCTGGCCGACCGCAAGCTCGTGGCCGACATCGCCGATGGCACGCCGGTCGAGTTCGTCTCGCGCCGCCTCGAGGGCGAGAACACGGTGGTGGCGATCCGCGCGGTGGCCGAGTGCCACCGCTTCCAGAAATGCTGAACGAAAGGCGCCGGCCTCACCAGTTCACTTCGCGCTCCGGCGTGGCCGAGATGTGGTGGATCGACAGGTCGGCCCCGTCGAATTCCTCTTCCTGCGACAGCCGCAGCCCGACGGTCTTCTTGAGCACGCCGTAGACCACGGCGCCGCCGAGCAGCGCCCAGACCACGCCCATGGCGGTGCCGATGAGCTGCGCGCCGAGGTTCACGCCGCCGATGCCGCCCAGCGCCTGGGTGCCGAAGATGCCGGCCGCGATGCCGCCCCAGGTGCCGCACAGGCCGTGCAGCGGCCAGACGCCGAGCACGTCGTCGATCTTCCACTTGTTCTGCGTCAGCGTGAACATCGCGACGAAGATGGCGCCGGCCACGCCGCCCACCACCAGCGCGCCGATCGGGTGCATCAGGTCGGAGCCCGCGCACACCGCCACCAGGCCAGCCAGCGGGCCGTTGTAGACGAAGCCGGGGTCGTTCCTGCCCATGGCCAGCGCCACCAGCGTGCCACCGACCATCGCCATCACGGAATTGACCGCGACCAGGCCCGAGATCTTGTCGATGGTCTGCGCGCTCATCACGTTGAAGCCGAACCAGCCCACGCACAGCACCCAGGCGCCGAGCGCGAGGAACGGGATGTTCGACGGCGGATGCGCGGCCAGCGAGCCGTCGCCGCGGTAGCGGTTGCGCCGCGCGCCCAGCAGCAGCACGGCCGGCAGCGCGAGCCAGCCGCCCACGGCATGCACCACCACGGAGCCCGCGAAGTCGTGGAACTCATGGCCCGTGACGGAAGCGATCCAGTCCTGGATGCCGAAGTGCCTGTTCCAGGCGATGCCCTCGAAGAAGGGGTAGACGAAGCCGACGATGACGGCGGTGGCGATCAGCTGCGGCCAGAACTTGGCGCGCTCGGCGATGCCGCCCGAGATGATGGCCGGGATGGCGGCCGCGAAGGTCAGCAGGAAGAAGAACTTCATCAGGTCGTAGCCGCTGCGGGCCGACAGCTCGGTGGCGCTGACGAAGAAATGGGTGCCGTAGGCCACGCCGTAGCCGACGAGGAAGTAGACGATGGTCGAGACCGAGAAGTCGACCAGGATCTTCACGAGCGCATTGACCTGGTTCTTCTTGCGGACCGTGCCGAGTTCGAGAAAGGCGAACCCCGCATGCATGGCCAACACCATGATCGCGCCTAGAAGGATGAACAGCGCGTCTGCGCCCTGTTTGAGTGCGTCCATTGGAGCTTCTTGCTGGTTTTTGGATTGATTTGGTGCGCCGCACCTGAATTCAGCAGGACGGCGGGCCAATGAAGCAAAAATGGTGCCCACAAGCTCGTCAATGGTGCAAAACGGGCCGAGATGGGGCTCAACGAACCCGGTGGGCAGGCACGGCGCACCGGAACGGATGCCGCCTGACGGTGCATGGCGGCACCCCGCGGCGGTTCAGGAGGCCGTCGCGCCGCGCAGGGCCTCGCGGTAGCGCCGGCTGCACGGCACGGTGCTGCCGTCGTGCATGTGCAGCCGGGCATCGCCGCCGTCGAGCGGCTCGATCTCGCGCAGCCGCGAAAGATTGACCGCATGGCTGCGGTGCACGCGCACGAACAGCGCCGGGTCGAGCTGGGTCAGGAAGTCGGTCAGGGTGGCGCGCAGCAGGTAGTCGTGGCCATTGACGTGCAGGCCGACGTAGTTGCCCTCGGCCTGCAGCCAGTCGATGTCGCTGGCGGCGATCAGGAACTCGCGGCGCAGCTTGCGCACCAGGAAGCGCTCGGGGCGCGCGGGCGCCGGGGGCGGTGAGGGTTCGGCGGGCGGCGGCGCGGGCGCGGCATCCGCCGGCTGCGGCGACGCTTCCGGCGCCTCATCCGGCGCGTCGAGCACCCGCGCCTCGCCCTGCCAGCGCAGCATGAACATCCGGTAGGCCCAGATCCCGAACACGATCGAGACGTAGGCGCGCACGTCCTTCAGGTATTCGTAGCCCCACTGCGCGGCCCAGCCGCCGAAGGCGTAATGCTCGCCGGCCACTGCATAGGCCAGCGAACGCAGCGCGAACATCGCCATCACGTGGACCCCGCTGAACACCACGCTGGCCGCCAGGTGCCAGGCCAGGTAGCGCGCCAGCCTGCCGGGCGCCAGCGAGGCCAGCGGCGAGAGCCGCCGCTCCAGCGCCACGATGGCCGGCACCAGCAGCAGCAGCACGAGGTGGCTCGAGCCCTCCCAGACCACGATCTCCCAGGTCTCGCGCGGCACGGCGCGCGAGCGCGCGTCGACCATCGCCACCATGGTGTTGAACAGCGCCTGCAGCGCCATCACGACGATCCAGAAGCCGACCTCGACGTAGCGGCGGATCGGCTCGTAGCGGTGGTAGAGGTCTTTGCGCGGGCCGGCCATGGCGGGCGATTGTCGCGATCCGCGTGGCGAATGGGGCGACAGGGGCGGCCCAGGGGGCGGTTTTCTCCCCTGGTTTCGTCCCAGCGGGCTCACCGCTCGTCACAAAGTGCCGGCGATCCGTCCCCGGGGCGCGCCGCGGCGGCATCGCGCCTCGACCATGGCCGCCTTTGCAGTCAGGAGCCCCCATGCCCGCCACCCCACCGCCCGCCGTCGAGCGCCGCCACGACATCGACGCCCTGCGCGCCCTCGCCTTCCTGCTCGTCATCGTCTACCACGTGGCGATGTACTACGTGGCCGACTGGCCGTGGCACCTCAAGAGCCCGCATGCGGCCGAGTGGCTGCAGTGGCCGATGCGGCTGCTGAACCTGTGGCGCATGGACCTGGTGTTCCTGATCTCGGGCGTCTCGCTGGCCTTCCTCGCCCGCCATCAGGGCACGACGGCGCTGCTGCGCGGCCGCGGGCTGCGGCTGATGCTGCCGCTGGCCTTTGGCATGGCGGTGGTCGTGCCCTGGCAGGCCTATGCCGAGGGCGTGGCCAACGGCCTGGTGGCGCCGGGCTTCGGCGCCTTCCTCGCGCGCTACCTGCCGATGAGCCAGCCCTGGCCGAAAGGCGCCTTCGCGGGCGCCGAGTTCGGCATCACCTGGAACCACCTCTGGTACCTGCCGTACCTGTTCGTCTACACGGCCGCGGTGGCGCTCACGCTGCCGCTGTGGCGCTCGGCCGCGGGCCAGGCGCTGCGCCGGGCCTTCAACGGGCTGCGCGGCGGCTGGCTGCTGCTGGTGCCGGCGCTGCCGCTCGCGGCCTTCACGCTGCTGCTGGCGCCGCACTACCCGCCGACCCACGACCTGGTGCGCGACCCCTTCCTGCACAGCATCTACTTCACCGTCTTCCTCTACGGCTACTGGATGGGCGCGGACAGCGGCATCTGGCGCGAGCTCGAGCGGCTGCGCCGCGTGTCGCTGGCGCTGGCCGTGGCGGTGGTCGCCGCCTACATCGCGGCGCGCACGCTGGGGGCCGGCCGGGTGCCCGACGAGGTCAACGCCGTGCTGCGCTCGCTCTACCTCTGGGCCGCGGTCGCCACCCTCCTCGGCCATGGCCACCGCCACCTGAACCGACCCTGGCCCTGGCTGCGCTGGGCCAATGCCTCGGTCTATCCCTGGTACATGCTGCACCAGACGCTGATCGTGCTGGCGATCGTCCGGCTGGCGCCGCTGGCGCTGGGCCCGGTGCTCGAGCCGGCGCTGATCCTCGCGGCCACGCTGGGCGGCTGCTGGCTGCTCAACGACGCGCTGATCCGCCGCGTGCGCTGGCTGCGGCCGCTGTTCGGCCTGCCGATGCGGGAAAAGCGGGCGCCGCGGCCGGCGCCCGCGGCGGCCCTGACGGCCGCGCGCTGAAGGCCTCAGCCCTTGTCCTCGACCGGCACCAGGATCGTGCTGCCCGTGGCCACCAGTTTCAGCGTGCCGTCCTCGGCCTCGCCGAACAACTCGGCGGCGGTGAAGACCTGCTTGCGCCCGGCCTTCACGACGCGCCCGCGCGCCACGAAGGCGCGGCCCAGCGCGGGCGCGATGCAGTCGACCGAGAAGTGCGAGGCCAGCACGCGGCCCGCCACGGTGGCGGCCGCGAAGCCGCAGACGGTGTCGAGCAGCGCGCCGATCATGCCGGCATGGAGGAAGCCGGCGTACTGGCCCATGTCGGCCTCGCGCCATGCCATGCGCAGCTCGGCCTCGCCCTGTTCCGCGCGCACGACTTCGAAGCCGGCCCAGCGGTTGAATGCGGCCGATCGGTTCACGGCCTGGATGGTGTCTAGCATCGGATGCTCCTTCGAGAGGGGGACTCTCCTTGTCGACCGGAATGGGTCGAGTCCACTCTACGAAGCGGCCCCTGGCCGGCCCGTCGCGCCCGCGACCGGAACGCGCGCGGCAGTTGCGTCGGCGACAGCGCGCACCGCGGCCGCGCCAAGGGATGGCCGGGCGCCCGGGAAGGCGCCTCAGGCGGCCGCGTCGTCCTCGGCGGCCGCGGCCTTGCCGCCCTTGCGCTGCTGCTTGCGCGCGGCCTTCTTCGCCTCGCGCTCGGCATCGGCGCGCTGGCCCTCGGCCAGCCACTGGGCGAACTCCTCGGGCGTCTCGAGCGTGATGCGCCCGAGGTTGCCGGCGCGGAACTCGTGCATCACGATCTCGGCCGCCTTCTGCAGGTTCACGCGCCCCTTGCCGAGCAGCGCGCCGCGCTTGCGGCCGATGGTGTCGAGCAGCGCCTCGTCGCGCATCTCGGCGAGCTCCGCGGGTTCATGTTCGTGCTCGACCAGCTTGAAGCGCGCGACCAGCCCCGCCGCGTAGTGCTGCTTGAGGTAGCCGAGCAGCTCGAGCGCCACCTCCTCCTCGTCGAAGGCGTTGCGCCCGACCGCGCCGCTGGCCGCGAGGTTGTAGCCGCTCTTGGGCACCACGATGCGCGGCCACAGCATGCCGGGCGTGTCCCAGAGGTAGAAGTCGTCGGCCAGCGTGATGCGCTGCTCGAGCTTGGTGATGCCGGCCTCGTCGCCGGTCTTGGCCTTGCGACCGCCGGTCAGGGTGTTGATCAGGGTGGACTTGCCCACGTTCGGGATGCCGCAGATCAGCACCCGCATCGGCTTGGCGAGCCCGCCGCGGTTGGGCGACAGCGCATGGCAGGCGCGCACGATCTGCTGCGCGGGGGTGGAGAGGCTCGCGTCGAGCGGGATCGCGCGCGTGGCCGGCAGGGCGTTGTAGTGCGCGAGCCAGCGCTCGGTGCGCTCGGGGTCGGCCAGGTCCTGCTTGTTGAGCACCTTGAGCGCCGGCCGGTTGGCGGTCAGCCGCGCGAGCATCGGGTTGGCGCTCGAGCCGGGCAGCCGCGCGTCGAGCAGCTCGATCACCACGTCGATGTCCTTCACGCGCTCGGTGATCGCCTTCTGCGTGAGATGCATGTGACCGGGGAACCACTGGATCGCCATCGGTGCGTGTTCTTTCTTGTGTCTGTGGCTGCGGGAGGGGGCCGGGAGACGGTGCGTGCACCGGTCCGGGGTGCGCATTGTGAACCGCGAACCTGAATGGATCGATACGCCCCGGCCGCGCGGGGATACCGGGGTCTTTGCCGCGCGGGGCATGGCCGCCACGCTTGCAAAGTCTTGCGCCGTTCGCGCGCGCCAGCCCCTATGATTTGTCCGAGCGCGCCTTCCGGCGTCGGTCGAATCCAGACTTTTTTCCAGGAGTTGCCGCGATGAAACCCGTCTCCGAACTGCTCAAACGCCACGATTCCTCGGCCTGGCGCACATCGCCGGACACCACGGTGTTCGACGCGCTGGCCACGCTGGCCCGCTTCGAGGTCGGCGCCCTGATGGTGATGGAGGGCGACCGGCTGGTCGGCTTCCTCTCCGAGCGCGACTACACGCGCAAGGTGGCGCTGCAGGGCAAGAACTCCAAGGAGGTCAAGGTCTCGGAGATCATGACGCCCGACGTGATGACCGTGAACCCGCAGACCCCCACCCACACCTGCATGGCGCTGATGAGCCAGCGCAAGTTCCGCCACCTGCCGGTGGTCGACGGCGACAGGGTGGTGGGCATGATCTCGATCCAGGACCTGATGGACGACATCATTGCCGACCACGAGCAGACCATCGAGCAGCTCACCCACTACATCCAGAGTTGAGCGAAGGGGCGCCGCCGCGCCCTAATTCCCGCGTCAGGCAGACGCAACACGGCGACGCTAGACTGCGCGCGCCCGCCCTCGCGGCCGGGCGCCGTTTCCTGGTTCCTCTCCCCAGATCATCGAACAACAAGGGCCTGCAATGAGCCTGCAGTCGGCCGAGCTGCTTTTCCGGCAGGGCCAGTATTCCGCTGCGCAGAAAGTGCTGCTGCAGCTGCTGAAGAAAGGCCAGCACATGGCCGCCGCGAACCGGCTGCTGGGCTTCATCGCGGGCCAGGCGCAGGATTTCTCGCAGGCCATCGAGCGGCTGCGCGTCTCGCTGCGCTACGACCCGAATTCCCTCGAGAGCTGGTACTACCTCGGCGTGGCCTGCCAGAAGTCGGGCCAGCACCGCGCCGCGGCCGAGGCCTTCGGCGCGCTGCTGCAGCGCCAGCCGAACCTGTTCGAGGCCGAGCACGACCTGGGCCTCGCGCTGCTCGCGCTCGGCAAGGCCGGCGAGGCGCTGGCCCATTTCGACCGCGCGGTGCAATTGCGCCCGGGCGCCTTCGAGGCCCACATGAACCGCGGCGCGGCCTGCGGCAAGCTGCGCCTGCATGCACAGGAACTTCAGTGCTACGAAAGCGCGCTGGCGCTGCAGCCCGCGCATCCCACGCTGATCGAGAACTACGGCACCGCGCTGTGCCAGGCGCGGCGCTTCGCGGACGCGGCACGCCTGTACGACCGGACCCTGCGCGAGCATCCCGGCGACACCGACTACGCCTTCGCGCGCGGCGGCCTGCTCTATGCGCGCGCGGCCATCGCCGACTGGCAGGACTTCGACGCCCAGATGGCGCTGCTGCGCGAGGACATCCGCGCGCAGCGCGAATGCATCGAGCCCTTCGCGCTGCTGATCCTGCCCTCCACGCCGCAGGAACAGCTGCAGGTGGCGCGGCTGCATGCGCAGCGCCACTACCCGCTGGCGGCCGAACCGCTGCACGCGCCGGTGCGCGCCGAGGGCGAGCGCCTGCGCGTCGGCTACATCTCGGCCGACTTCGGGCGCCACGCCACCTCCTTCCTGGTGGCCGAGGTGTTCGAGCGCCACGACCGCGAACGCTTCGAGGTCACGGCGATCTCGCTGCGCCAGAGCGACGGCAGCGCGATGCGCGAGCGGCTCGAGCGGGCCTTCGACCGCTTCGTCGACGCGCACGAGCTGTCGGACAGCGAGACCGCGCAGGCCATCGCCGACCTCGGCATCGACATCCTGGTGGACCTCGGCGGCTACACCATCGATGCGCGGCCCTCGGTGCTGGCGCTGCGGCCGGCGCCGCTGCAGCTCAGCTACCTCTGCTTCCCGGGCACGCTGGGCGCGCCCTTCATCGACTACCTGGTGGCCGACCCCTTCCTGATCCCCGAGGCGGCGCGCGCGGACTACAGCGAGAAGATCCTCTACCTGCCCGACGCCTACCAGCCCAACGACTCGCGCCGCGAGACGGCCGCCGGGCCGCTGTCGCGCGCCGATGCCGGCCTGCCGGAAGCGGCCTTCGTCTTCTGCAACTTCAACAACGGCCAGAAGCTCACGGCCGCGTTCTTCGACATCTGGTTGCGGCTGCTCGCGCGCGTCGAGGGCAGCGTGCTCTGGCTCAAGGGCGGCACCGAGGCCTACGAACGGAACCTGCGCGAGCGCGCCGCCGCGCACGGCATCGCCTCCGAGCGGCTGGTGTTCGCGCCCTGGGCCGAGCAGTCGGCCCACCTGCAGCGCCTGGCGCTGGCCGACCTGTGCCTGGACAACCTGCCCTACAACGCCCACACGACCGCCAGCGACGCGCTGTGGGCCGGGCTGCCGCTCGTGAGTTGCGTGGGCCAGACCTTCGCCGGCCGCGTGGCGGGCAGCCTGCTGGGTGCGGCCGGCTTCCCGCAGCTCGCGACCGACTCGCCGGCCGCCTACGAGGCGCTGGCCCTGGCGCTCGCGACCGACCCGCCGCGCCTTGCGGCCCTGCGCGCCGAGCTGGCCGCCGCGCGCGGGCACTGCGCGCTGTTCGATACCGCGGCCTACACGCGCCACCTCGAAGCGGGCTTCGCCGCGGCCTGGGAGC
The DNA here is from genome assembly GCF_057809595.1 of Variovorax sp. FG153. Taxonomy (NCBI): domain Bacteria; kingdom Pseudomonadati; phylum Pseudomonadota; class Betaproteobacteria; order Burkholderiales; family Comamonadaceae; genus Variovorax; species Variovorax sp. FG153. The sequence continues at coordinate 31,381 of NZ_JBMDKG010000054.1, read as the reverse complement.
GCCACCGCGCGCAGTTGCCGCCCGATCACATCGTGGTGTCGCGCCTGGGCGCGTAGGCCGGTCTCTTCATCGCCGCATCGCCAACCCTGCCCGGCCCGCCGGCAGGGCCTTGGCCTACGCTCGCCGCCATTTCAGCGTTCAGAGTGGAGTCTCGTTTCGATCCTCCAACCTGACATCCAAGAAGGGAGACATTGGGCATGCAGATCCAGGTCAACACGAGCAACGGCATCGACAACAAGGAAGCGCTCGAGCGCTGGGCCGACACCGAGATCCAGCAGCAGCTGCAGCGCTTTCGCGACGACGTGACGCGGGTGGAAGTGCACCTGAGCGACGAGAACCACGAGAAGGCCGGCGAACGCGACAAGTGCTGCGTGATGGAGGCGCGGCTCGCGCACCACCAGCCGCTGGCCGTGAAGCAGCACGCTTCCAGCATGGACGAAGCCTTCCGCGGTGCGTCCGACAAGCTCAAGCGCCTGCTCGACAGCACGCTGGGCCGGCTGCACAACCACCGCGACCGCGAGTCGATCCGCCGCGACGGCGGCGCGGGGCTGGTGGCCGAATAGCCTTCTTCAGCGCCGGCGCGCGCGGCGCGAGGGCGCGGGCTCGTCCGGCTGGCGCGGTGGGAGCGCCGGCTCGGGCTCCCCGATGGGAATGAGCGGCGGGCGCTGCCCGCTCTCGATCCAGGCGTCGTAGAAATCGATCTTGCGGTCGACCAGCGACAGCGCGCGCTTCCATTCGGCGATGGTCCGGTTCACGCGCTCGCGGTGCGCCGCGAGCAACGCGCGCCGCTCGGCCAGGGTGGCGCGGCCGCGCAGCGCGAGCGCGGTGTACTCGCGCATCTCGGCGATCGACATGCCAGTGCGGCGCAGCCTGTCCATCAGGTCGAGCCAGCCGATGTGGGGCTCGCCGTAGAGGCGCCGCCCGCCCGCGTCGCGCACCACGCCGGGCACCAGCCCCTGGCTCTCGTACCAGCGGATCGCGTGCACGCTGCGGCCGGTGCGCTGCGCCAGTTCGCCGATCAGGAACGGCGTGCCCTGCGCGACGCCGCGCCGGGCCTCAGGCGCCGGCATCGGCCGGGGCCGGGACCGCCGGCGCTTCCAGCGCCGAGGCCACCAGGCCGGTGTCGAAATATTCGATCAGTTCCTTCACCAGGCCTCCCTCGAGTCGGTAGACGTAGCAATAGCGGTTGTTGTAGCGGCGCCCGGCATGGGTCAGCACGTCGCCGCTGAATTGCACCACCACCCGGTCCTCGTCGGCCAGGACGTGCTCGGTGCGGCTGGTGTAGGGGGTGGCGAACTGGGCGAACAGCGGGTTCAGCAGCTCCTCGCGGATCGCCTTCCTGCCGCGGTAGGTGCGCGACCAGGCGGTGCTGCCCTCGAGCTTCCAGGTCGCGTCTTCGGCGAAGCCCTCGAGGAAGGGCCGGCTGTTGCCCTGGTCGAGCTGGGCGTGGATGTGCTGGATGAACGCCTTGTTGCTGGCGGTGGTGGTGGTGGTCGTGGTCATGGCGATGTCCTCTTGAGCGTCGATGGAAAGCACCGGAAGGCCCGGTGAATTCCATTGGAAGTGCTCGTGTGCACTCGAGGTCAAGCGCCCTGAACGCCCGGCCGGAATTCAGCCGCGCGCCGCCTTCGCCTTCGCGACCTCGTTCGCGCCCTGCGCGGTGCCGCTCTGGGGCACCTGCTCGCCCTCGCGCGCGCGCACCTCGTCGAGCCGGGCGGCCAACTGCTCGGGCGTGTCGCCGCCGATGCCGATCCACGCGCCCTGCGTGAGCGTGATGTGCGCGGCCTCGAAGGTGCCCGCACCCGCGCACAGGATGGCGCGCGTGGGCGCGTTCTCGGCCGCCAGCACCAGCATCGCGGGCACCACGGCCTCGGGCTGGAAGGCCTCGAGCATGTCGGGCGGGAACAGGTCCTCGGTCATGCGCGTGGCCGCGGTGGGCGCCAGGCAGTTGACGCGGATGTCGTTCTTCGCGCCCTCGATGCTCAGGGTCTGCATCAGGCCCACCAGCGCCAGCTTGGCGGCGCCGTAGTTGCTCTGGCCGAAGTTGCCGTACAGGCCGCTCGAGGAGGTGGTCATCACGATGCGGCCGTACTTCTGCGCGTTCATCAGGGCCCAGACGGCCTTGGTGCAATTCACGGCGCCCATCAGGTGCACGTCGACCACCAGTTTGAAGTCGGCCAGTTCCATCTTGGCGAAGCTCTTGTCGCGCAGGATGCCGGCGTTGTTCACGAGGATGTCGACCCGGCCCCAGGCATCGACCGCCTGCTGCACCATGGCCTGCACGGCCTCGAAGTCGGTGACCGAGGCGCCGTTGGCGATCGCCTCGCCGCCCGCGGCCTTGATCTCGTCGACCACCGCCTGCGCCGCGCTCACGGAGCCGCCCGAGCCGTCGCGCGCGCCGCCGAGGTCGTTGACCACCACCTTGGCGCCGCGCGCCGCGAGGGCCAGCGCATGCTGGCGGCCCAGGCCGCCGCCGGCGCCGGTCACGATGGCCACGCGGCCCTGGAAGTCGATGCTGCTGCTGTCGTTGCTCATGTCGTCTGGGTCTCTCGGAGGATGGATGGAAGACGCGTCCGAACCGCACGCGCCGCGGCGCGTTTTACCTCAGAAAGCCCCGGAGGCCCGCGACCGGGCCGCCTTGCCAGTCACCCGTGCGACGAGGTTTCGTGCAGGGTTTCGCAGTAGGCGACGAGCTGGTCGAGCTCGGCCGACTTGTCGAAGAAGGCGTCGGCGCCCAGCAGGCGCGAGCGGTCGCGCATCTCGGCGGTGGCGTAGTTGCTGAGCACCACCACCTTCTGGTGCGGCGCGCGCTGGCGGCAGGCATCGAGCACGCCCAGACCGTTGCCGCGTTCGAGGAACAGGTCGACGATGGTCAGGTCCCAATCGTCGCGGTGGCGCTTGAGCCATGCCACCGCCTCGTCCTCGCTGCCGGCCACGGCCAGCACCTCGGTCTCGGTCACGTCCTCGAGGAAACCCACGAGGTTCTCGCGGATCACGGGGCTGTCTTCGATGAGGTAGGCCTTGAGACTCATGATCGCCCGCCCCGCGCGGCGCCCCCCTGCGGATCGGCCAGGGAGCGAAGCGGTGCGGGAGGGAACGGCGGGCTGACGACGGCTTGCATGAGGCCATCCTCTCAGCCATGCGGCGGTGCAGCGTGAGCCAGCGGCACCGACCGCCTGTAGGCCACGGGCCAAGACGGCTGTCGTCAGCCGGAGGCCCGGCGGCCGGGCTTCAGGCCGCGACGGCCACCCGCTGGCCCCGGCCCACGCCCAGGCGCGCGGGCGAGACGTACTGCTCGCGGTAGATCTCGAACGGCAGGGTGTCGGCCATCTCGATGCGCTTCTGCTCCTGGATCGAGTCCTCGGTCATGCGCGCGAACTCGGCACGCTGCGCCTCGGAGAAGGGCAGCGCCATGAGCGCGGCGCGGGTCTGCTCGGAGCGCGCGCGAACGAAGCCGACGAAGGAGTTGGCATGCTCGCGCTCGATCGCCGCGAGCACCCGCGCCGAGGGCAGGCTGTCGGGGTTGCCGAGCGCCTCGCGCGCCGCGCGCACCGCCTCGGCATGGGCCGTGCCGCCGTGCGCGGCATCGAGCCGCTCGGCGATCGGCGCGCACTGCTCGACCAGCTCCAGGCCCCAGTCGACCAGCGTCACCGGCTGGCCGCCGCGGCGCAGCGCCAGGCCCGGCTCGCGGCCGCGCGCGGCCGTCAGGTGCTGGTTGTGCGCGAGGTCGGCGATCTCCTGCGGTGTGTCGTCGGGACTGTCGCTCAGCAGGCAGTGCAGCAGGAACACGTCGAGGAAGCGCATCGTCTGGGCGTTGATGCCCACGGTCTCGAAGGGATCGAGGTCCATGAGCCGGACCTCGACGTACTCCACGCCGCGCTCGCGCAACGCATGCAGCGGGCGTTCGCCGGGGTTGATCACGCGCTTGGGGCGGATCGTGCCGTAGAACTCGTTCTCGATCTGCAGCAGGCTGGTGCCGAGCTGGTTGTAGTCGCCGCCGAGGTTGCGGATGCCGATGGCCTCGTAGGCCGGCCACGGGCGCGTGAGCGCGTCCTGCAGCGAGGCGCCGTAGCCCTCGAGGCTGTTGTAGCTCACGGCCAGCGAGGCCTGCGCGTCGCTCTGGTAGCCCAGGCGGCCCATGCGCAGCGAGGTGCCGTGCGGCATGAACATGCTGCCGTCGCCCAGCGGCTGCAGCTCGTGCGGGCGGCCCGCGACGAAGCTCGAGCACAGCGCCGGCGAGGCGCCGAACAGGTACAGCAGCAGGAAGGCGTGGCGGCGGAAGTTGCGGATCAGCGCGAAGTACTCCTCGCTCGAGACCTCGGGCAGCGACCAGTTGTAGTGGATGCCCGAGATGGTCTGCATGCGGCGGCCGTAGCGATGGCTCAGGCCCATGCGGTAGACGCTCTTGGCGCGGCCCACGTTCGAGGAGCCGTAGCGGCCGATCGGAATGGTCTCGTCGGTCGGCAGGCCGCAGGGCATGCTCGAGACCCACATGCGCTCGTCGCCGAGCTGGTCGAGCACGCGGTAGGTGAACTGGTGGACGCGGGTCAGCTCGTCGAGCGCGGCCTCGGCATCGCCGTGCACGCCGGTGATCAACTCGAGCTGCGACTCGCTGAAGTCGGTCGTGATGTGCGGATGGGTCAGCGCCGAGCCGAGCGCGAGCGGATGGGGCGTCAGCGCGAGCTTGCCGTCGGGCAGCGCGCGCAGGCTTTCCTTCTCGATGCCGCGCCGCATGCCCTTCAACCGCCCGGCCGAGAGCGAACCCAGCCTCTCCTGCAATCTGTTGCTCATATTGTTATGACCCATCAATCTTCTGAGGGGCTGGAAGGTAGCACGGCGGCGCGGGCGCTGCTCGTGCAGGGAAACCCGCCGCCGGCTATGCTGCGGCTCGCTATTTTTTTCATAGCATCACCTTTCGATTCGGTGGGGCGATCAGCTCTTTTCGGGGGGCCGTGAAGCAGCGCCCGAACGGCCCGCGAGGCCGGCCAGGTCGATCTCCTCGGACTGGTAGACATGGATCCGCGGCGGCCCGTCGGCCATCGCGGCCAGCGCCTTGCCGAAGGCGCGCGAGGCCTCGACGCGGAAATGCACCTGCAGCGCCGCCATGTCGCTCCAGCGCTCGACGAAGGTGAGGCGCAGCGGCTGCAGCGCGTCGGTCGAGACCTCGTGCGAGAGGCAGCCGGGCTCGGCGCGCGAGCGCTGCACGTGCTCGACGCTGATCGCGAGCATGGCCTGCAGGGTGTCGGGCTTGGCGGTGGCATGGCCGATGACGAGGATCATGGGGTGTCTCCTTTTTCGTGTCGCGGGCGCCTCGGCCCGCCGGTTCAGGGGGCGAGCACGCGCAGCAGGAAGGCGTTGAGGTCGCCGATCTCCTCGAGGCAGACCGAGTGCGCCATCGCGTACTCGTGCCATTCGACGGCGTAGCCCAGCGCCGCGAGCGCGTCGCGCGACTGCTGGGCGCGCGCGATCGGCACCACCGGGTCCTGCCGGCCATGGGCCAGGAACACCGGCGTGTCGTGGTTGGACGCATGGCGCTCGGCCGCGGTGGTGGCCGCGATCGGCAGGTAGCCCGAGAGGCCGACGATGCCCGCGAGCCGCTCGCCATGGCGCAGCCCGGTCATCAGCGCCATCGCGCAACCCTGCGAGAAGCCGGCCACCACGATGCGCCCGGCCGCGATGCCGCGCGCCTTCTCGTTGGCGATCAGCGCCTCGATCGTGGCCTGCGAGCGGCGCAGGCCGGTCTCGTCCTCGCGCGCCACCAGGTCGGCCACCGCGATGTCGTACCAGGCCGGCATCTGGTAGCCGCCGTTGATGGTGACCGGGATCACGGGCGCGTTCGGGAACACGAAGCGCACCGGGCCCACGCTCGAGAGGTCGAGCTCGTTGGCGATGGGCACGAAGTCGTTGCCGTCGGCGCCCAGGCCATGCATCACGATCACCGTGGCGGTGGGATGGGGGGCGGTTTCGATCTCGATGGGGGGACGGGACATGGTCGGTGAAAGTCGTGAAAAAGTACGCCAAACAGGCGCGGATGGCCGGACCTTAGCGCATTCGGGCCGGCGGGGGCATTGATCCGGTACAGGGATTCGCCCCATCCCGCGCACCCGGACGGCCGCTTGGCCGACTTGCGCGGCGCGGCCCCGCCCCCAAGATGGTCCGCAAGAACCCCAGCGAAGGACCCCGCGTGAGCCATTCCCCACCCCTGGTCGATACCAAGCTGGCCGGCCTCGTGCTGGTCTGCGGCGAGTGCGAGGCGCGCAAGGACGGTCCCGCGAAGCTGCAGGCCAGGCCGGTGCGCAAGGAACTGAAGCACGAACTGCGCGATGTGCCGCTGCGGCTGCGCGTGGTGCAGTCCAGCTGCCTGGGCCTGTGCCCGAAGAAGGCGATGGCCCTGGCGGCCGTGGCGCAGGGCCATGCGCCGCTGGTGGCGGAAGTCTGCCGCGACGAGGATGTCGCAGCCTTCGCCCGGGCGCTGGCCAAGTCGGTGCGTTGACCGGCTTCTATTCCGCCTTGATGCCGTTCGCCTTCACGATCTGCGCATAGCGCTCGTACTCGGCCGCCACCTGGCCCTGGAACTGGCGCTGCGCGAAGCCGGTGGCCTCGATGCCCTGGGCCGCGAGGTCGGCGCGCGCGGCCGGCGTGCGCACGATGCGGCCGGCCTCCTGCGCGATCGCGTCGACCACCGGCTGCGGCGTGCCCGCGGGCGCGAACAGCCCGAACCAGGTACCGGCGCGGTAGCCAGGGTAGCTCTCGGCCAGGGTCGGCACCTCGGGCAGCAGCGGATGGCGCTTCTCGCCGCCCGTGCCCAGCGCCACCAGCCGGCCGCTGCGGATGTGCGGCAGCGCCGGGCCCACGGCGATCAGCATCACGTCGACCTGGCCCGCGATCACGTCCTGCATGCCCAGCGGACCGCCGCGGTAGGGGATGTGGGTGACGTAGATGCCGGCCTTCTGCTTGAACAGCTCCATGCCCAGTTGCTGCGGGCTGCCGTTGCCGGCCGAGGCGTAGTTGATGCGGCCCGGCTGCGCCTTGGCGGCGCGCACGAAGTCGGCCACGCTGCGATAGCCGGTCTTGGGATTGGCCACCAGCACGAAGTCGATCTGGCCCAGCGACACCACCGGCAGAAGGTCGCGCCGCGCGTCGTAGGGCAGGCTGGCCTGCAGGTTCGGCAGGATGGTGATCGGGCCGTCGGCACCGACCAGCAGCGAATAGCCGTCGGCCTGCGCCTTGGCGAGCCCGTCGGCCGCGAGGATGCCGGCCGCGCCGGCCTTGTTGTCGACCACCACCGGCTGCTTCCACTGCGCCGACAGCCGCGACGAGAGGTAGCGCGCGAGCACGTCGGGCGAACTGCCGGGCGTATTGGCCACGGTGATGTGAACGGCCTTGGCCGGATAGGAAGCGTCGGCGCTTTGCGCCTGCGCGCCCAGGGCGATCGACGCGCCGGCCCAGAACAGAAGGGCCGGCTTGAACAGGGAGGGGACGCGCATGGAGAACTTTCGGGTACGGACTGGAGAACGCGCGCGATTCTGTCGCGCCGCCGCCCGCGCGCGAACGACCCATTCGTCAGATGCTTAGGGCGATTCGGACATAAGGGCCCTCGCTACCCCGCGCGCAGCGCGTCCAGCTGGCCATAGAACGCGTCGACCTGCCGCTGCGCGCCCTCGCGCATCGCCGCATTGCGCGAGGCGCAGCCCGCGGCGTCCTCCACCGCCCCGGCCTCGCCCACCCGGCGCGAGGCGTCCTGCACGAAGCGGCACATCGGATAGCGGCGCTCGCCGAAGGCGCCCAAGGTGGCGTCCGAGATGCCGTGGTCGGCCAGCATCTCGGCCAGCACCACCGCGTCCTCCACCGCCATCGCCCCACCCTGCCCCATGAACGGCGTCGAGGCATGGGCCGCGTCGCCGATCAGCAGGAGGCGCCCCGCATGCCAGGGCAGCGGCGCCTGCACCTCCTCGACCGCCGTGTAAAGCAGCTCCGAGTCCGCGCCGAGCTGGTCGAGGAAGGGCCGCGCCGGTCCGCCGAACTCGGCGAAGCGCTCGCGCATGCGCGCGGGCCATTCCTCCTTCGGATACCAGCGGCCGGCCGGCTCGGCCACGGTGCCGAACAGGTAGAGCCGGTCGTCGGCGATCGGCATGATGCCCAGCCGCTTGCCGATGCCCATCATCATGATCTTGGCCACCAGCGCGCGCGGCCGCTCGTGCACGCTGCGCCAGACGCCGAAGCCCGTGTAGCGCGGCGCGAGCGGCCCCGTCACCCGTTCGCGCAGCTGCGAGCGGATGCCGTCGGCGCCGACGACGAGGTCGAAGGCCCGCGCCGTGCCGTCGGACAGCAGCACCCGCGCGCGCGCGCCCTCGGCGGCGATCCGCTCCACCGTGGTCGCGAGCCGGATCTCCACGCCCAGCGCCGACAGCTGGTCTGCTAACACGCGATGCATCTGCGAACGCTTGATGCCCACGATCGGCGCCGCGCCGCCCTGCGAGCGCGGATAGAACACGTCGACGATCGGCGCGCCGAGGTGGTCGAGGTAGACGTTGCGCCCGTCCTCGATCGCGAAGCCGGCCTCGAGGATGCGCGGCAGCACGCCCACCGCGCGCAGCGCCTCGAGACCGTTGCCGTAGATGAAGATGCCCGAGCTCTGGAAACGCCATTCGGCCTGCTTCTCGACCAGCGTGACGCCGAAGCCCCGGCTCGCCAGCGCGATCGCCGCCGAACAGCCCGCGATGCCGGCGCCCACGACGAGGATGCGTTCGGGCCGCGTCATGCGCGCACCGCCGCGAGCGCGGCGCTCACCCGTTCGATGTTCGAGGCATTGAGCCCCGCGACGCACAGCCGCCCCGAGCCCACGAGGTAGACGCCGAAGCGTTCGCGCAGCGCATCGATCCGTGCGGGCGCGAGCCCCGTGTAGCTGAACATGCCGTGCTGCGCCACCAGGTAGTCGGAGCCCGGCCCTAGCGCCCGATGCAACGCGCGATGCAGCGCCGTGCGCATCGCCCGCATGCGCAGCCGCATCGCCTCGAGCTCGGCGCGCCATTGCGATTCGAGCGCGCGGTCCGTCAGGATCGCCTGCACCAGTGCCGCGCCCTGCCCCGGCGGGCACGAATAGCTGCGCCGGATGCCGAGCTTGAGCCGGCCCAGCAGCCGCGCCGCGTCGGCGCCCGGCGCATGCACGGCGAGCGCGCCCACGCGTTCGCCATAGAGCGAGAAGATCTTCGAGAACGAGCTCGCCACCAGGCAGGCGATGCCGCGCCGCACGCATTCGCGCACCGCCCAGGCGTCCTCGTCCACGCCCTGCGCGAAGCCCTGGTAGGCCATGTCGAAGAAGGGCAGCAGGCCGCGCTGCGCGATGGTGTCGAACAGCGCGTGCCACTCCTCGTGCGAGGGGTCCACGCCGGTCGGGTTGTGGCAACTGGGATGCAGCAGCACGATGTCGCCGGCCGGAAGCTTGCCGAGCGTGGCGATGGCGCCGTCGAGATCGAAGCCGCCGGTGCTGCCGTCGTAGTAGGGATAGTGATCGACGCGCAGCCCCGCGCCCTCGAAGATCGCCGCATGGTTGGCCCAGGTCGGGTCGGGCATCCACACCGTGGCCTCGGGCGACAGGTCCTTGAGCAGGTCCGCGCCGGTCTTGAGCGCGCCGGTGCCGGCCACGGTCTGCACCACCACGAGCGGCGCCGTTGCCACCTCGCCGAACACCAGCCGCCGCACCGCGTCCCGGTAGGGCTGCGCCCCCTCGGTCGGCGCATAGACGCTGGGCGCATCGGCCTCGGCCAGCAGCGCGCGCGCGGCGCGCACCGAGTCCAGCACCGGCACCCGGCCCTGCTCGTCGCAATAGATGCCGATGCCGAGGTTGACCTTGTGCGGCCGCGGGTCGGCCTTGTAGGCCTCGAACAGGCCGAGGATGGGATCGTCGGCATGGGCCGGCAGTTGATCGAACACGCGTGCTCCAGAAAGAAAAACGAAAGAAAAGGCTCAGAGCCGCGTGCGCACCGACCACAGCTCGGGAAAGAAGCGGTGGTCCACCACGCTGCGCAGCCAGCCCACGCCGGCCGAACCGCCGGTGCCGGGCTTGAAGCCCAGGATGCGTTCGACCGAGACGAAATGGCGCCAGCGGTACTGCGAGAACACGTCGGCGATGTCCATCAGCGCCTCGCCGAGCCGGTAGAGATCGTTCTCGGGCGCCGGATCGCCGTAGACCTGCAGCCACGCTGCCTCCACGCCCGCGTTGGGTGCGTAGCTCGCCGACCAGTCGCGCTCGAGCGCCTCGGCCGGCACGGGCACGCCGCGCCGGTGCAGCAGCGCGAGCACGTCGTCGTAGAGGCTCGGCGAATTCAGCGCGCGCTCCATGTAAGGCCACACGTCGGGGTTGTTGGCATGCGCGCGCGCCAGCGGGATCGACTTGTTGCCGAGGATGAATTCCACGTGCCGGTACATGTACGACTGCTGGCCCGAGGCGATGCCCAGCGTGTTGCGGAACTGGTTGAACTCGTGCGGCGTGATGGTCGAAAGCACGTCCCAGGTCTTGCCGAGGAACTCGAGCAGCGCGCGCACCCGCGGCGCGAGCTGCAGCGCGCCGGCCACGTCGTCGGCGCGCACGCGCAGCTGCATGTTCGACAGCTCGTAGTGGATTGCCTTGAAGGTCAGTTCCTTGCAGTGGGTGATGCACATGAACACCATCTCGTCATGGCCTTCGCTGCGCATGTGCTGAAGGCTCAGCAGCAGGTCGTTGCGCTGGTGCTCGAGGTAGGGGTTGCTGCGGCCCTCGAACTGCAGCAGCGGCTCGCCCTCGGTGTCCTGCACCGTGGCCGCGCGCTGGTGGTTGTCGCCGGTCGCGATCGGCTTGACCAGCGAAAGCTCGAGCGCGGGATCGCGCACCGTGGGGATCGCGCGCTGCCGCCGGGGGCGCGAAGGGGAAGCCGTCATGTCGTCGTCTCTCTGGCCCGCGTGCTGCGCGGGCCGTGATGGGAATGCGGCGATTCTTCGGCCCCGGGGCCGGCGGCTCAACCTCCGGCGCGCCGGATTTGGTCACCGTTCGTCCGTGACCGGACGAGGACGGCGCTCAGGCGGCGCCGTGGCGCCGGGCGTAGGCGCTGGGCGTGAGCCCGGTCCAGCGCTGGAAGGCGCGCGAGAAGGCCTTCTCCGACGCGTAGCCCACCGACTCGGCCACTTGGTACAGGCTCAGCTGCCGGTTCTTGAGCTTCTCGGCCGCCAGCGTCATGCGGTAGGAGCCCAGGTAGTGCATCGGCGTGACGCCCACCAGCGCGCGGAAACGCTCGCTGAAGATGGTGCGCGACAGATAGCTGGCCTGCGCCAGCGTCGCCACCGACCACGGATGCGCGGGCCGCTCGTGCATCAGCGCCATGGCGCGCGCGATGCTCTCGTCGTCGAGTCCACGCAAGGTGCCCAGGCGCTCGGCCGGCGCCGTGGCCGGCTGCGCGTAGAGGTGCTCGCAGAGGACGTGCACCAGCAGCAGGTCGGCCATGCGCGCGGCCGAGAGCTGCCAGCCCGGGCGCTGCGCCACGGTCTCGTTGACCAGCGTCTCCATCGCCAGCGCGAGCGAGGCGGTGGTGGGAATCTGCGCCTGGCGCAGCACGATCAGGGGCGGCAGGTTCGCGATGATCGAGCCCAATCCCTGGGCCGGCATCCACAGGTGCAGCGAGAACAGCTCGGTGACCGGGCCGCCGCCGCCGTGCGCGAACACGATCGGATGGTCGCCGTGGCGGCCGGTGGAATGCGCGGCGATCAGTTCGCGGAACGGCCGCGCCTCGAGCCCCGGCGCCGACGACACGGTGTGCGCGCCGCCCTGAGGCAGCATCGCGATGTCGTGCGGCGCCACCTGCACCGGCTGGGCATCGCCCACCGAAATCCAGTAGGGCGCGCCGGTGCACAGGCGGATCAGCGGGCCGTCCACGCCAGTCGAGTGCAGCGCCCATGGCGCCGAGAGCGAGAAGCGTGCCGTGACGGCGCGCTCGGACTTGTAGCCCGCGAGCAGGTGGCTCAGTGCGTCGCCGTCGCGTCCCGTGTCCATGCTGTTGCGTCGTGGCGTCCGTGGTCTGTCCGATTCGCGCGGATTATCTGGCATGGAAGCCGGGCGATTCACCGCGGCGCGCCCACGACGACGCGGGATGCAACACAATGGCGGCTCGCATGAAGACAACGACCTCGCAACCGAAGCCCCGAATGGCCCACGCAACCTTCGACAGCGAAAGCCAGCTGCGCGACCGCGGACTGCGCGTCACGCGCGCCGCCCAGACCGTGCTCGAGCTGCTCGAGCACACCTCCCAACCGCTCACGCACGACGAAGTCGCCGCGGCCTACACCACCGCCACCGGGGAGGAACCCGACCGGGTCACGATCTACCGCGTGCTCGACCGGCTGGTCGAGGTCGGCCTGTGCGACCGCCGCGTCGGCGCCGACCGCGTGAACCGCTTCGCGCGCCACGTCGAGGCCGCCTCGGGCAACACCTTCGAGTGCGACCAGTGCCACAAGGTGCTGGCCCTGCCCTCCGACCCCGAACTGCCGAAGGTCATGGGCCGGCTCGGCCGCGCGCTGCGCAAGCAGGGCATCGACACCCGCCGCACCGCGCTCACCCTGCACGGCACCTGCGGCGACTGCGTGCCCGCCGAAGCCGCTCCCGCGGCCCGGCCCGCCGCCCGCCCTACGCGTTCCAGGACGGGAAAGGGTCCGGCAGGTTCTGCCACCACGAGGCGCCGTAGCGCATCTCTTCCTCGGTGAGCAGGCAGGCATCGAGCCGCGCGCGCAGCGCGGCCTCGTCCATGCCGATGCCGATCAGCACCAGTTCCTGCCGCGCATCGCCCGTGGCCGGGTCCCAGTGGCTCTGGATCAGCGCCAGTCCCTCGGGATCGCCGGGCCAGTGCTCGCGCGGCACCGCCGCCCACCAGAAACCCGCCGCGCCATAGCGGCAGGCGCCGCCGGCCTGCGACCAGCTGCCCGCGCGCGTGGGCCGGCTCGCGAGCCAGAAGAAGCCTTTGGAGCGCACCACGCCCTCCCACTCCTCCTGCACCAGGTCCCAGAAGCGCTGCGGATTGAACGGCAGCCGCGCGCGGTAGACGAAGCTGCGGATGCCGTAGGCCTCGCTCTCGGGCAGGTGCTCGCCGCGCAGCTCGGCCAGCCAGCCCGGCGCCTGCTCGGCCTGCGCGAAATCGAACAGGCCGGTGTCGAGCACCCGGTCGAGCGAAACGCGGCCGAACTCCGACAGCTCGATGCGCGCGCGCGGATTGAGGCTCTTGAGGATCGCCATCAGCCGCTCGCGCTCGGCCGCGCTCACCAGGTCGGTCTTGTTGAGCACCAGCACGTCGCAGAACTCGATCTGCTCGATCAGCAGGTCGACCACGGTGCGCGCGTCCTCGTCGCCCAGCGACTGGCCGCGCTGCCGCAGGCTGTCGGCCGAGCCGTAGTCGCGCAGGAAATTGAAGGCATCGACCACCGTGACCATGGTGTCGAGCCGCGCCACGTCGGCCAGGCTCTTGCCGTCCTCGCCCGCGAAGGTGAAGGTCTCGGCCACCGGCAGCGGCTCGGAGATGCCGGTCGACTCGATCACCAGCTGGTCGAAGCGGCCCTCCTTCGCGAGCCGCCCGACCTCGATCAGCAGGTCCTCGCGCAAGGTGCAGCAGATGCAGCCGTTGCTCATCTCGACCAGCCGCTCGTCGGTGCGCGACAGCTCGGCCCCGCCCTCGCGCACCAGCGCGGCGTCGATGTTGACCTCGCTCATGTCGTTGACGATCACCGCCACGCGCCGGCCCTCGCGGTTGTGCAGGATGTGGTTGAGCAGCGTGGTCTTGCCGGCGCCGAGGAAGCCGGACAGCACGGTGACGGGAAGGCGTTGGGGCATGGCGTGGGTCTCGTTGATATGCAACTGCATTGCATTATATGAATGACGCAACACGGTTGCATGTAAAGCGGAAAAGCGCCCGCCGCGCCCGCCTCCGGCCGCGCCGATAGACTCGGGGCCCGCCTCTGCCTTCCCGCCTCCGCCTTCCCGCCGCCGATGACCCCGCCCGTGCTCTACAGCTTCCGCCGTTGCCCCTATGCGATGCGCGCCCGCCTCGCGCTGGCGGCGAGCGGCCAGCGCTGCGAGCTGCGCGAGGTCGAGCTCAAGCGCAAGCCGCCCGAGATGCTGGCCGCCTCGCCCAAGGGCACGGTGCCGGTGCTCGTGCTGGCCGACGGCACGGTCATCGACCAGAGCCTGGACATCATGCGCTGGGCCCTCGCGGCCCACGATCCGCTGCGCTGGCTGCAGCCCGGCGACACCGAGGCGCTGGTCGCCGCCTGCGACGACCATTTCAAGCCGCAGCTCGACCGCTACAAGTACCCGGGCCGCTTCGCCGACGCGGTGCAGGCCGAGGCCCGCGAGCAGGGCGCGCGCTTCCTGCGCGAGCTCGAGGCGCGGCTGGCGGCCTCGGCCTTCCTGCTCGGCGCCCACGCCACCCTGGCCGATGTCGCGCTGATGCCCTTCGTGCGCCAGTACGCGATGGTCGAGCCGGCCTGGTTCGAGGCCCAGTCCTGGCCGCGGCTGCGCGCCTGGCTCGCGGACTGGATCGCCTCGCCGCTGTTCGACAGCGTCATGCGCAAGAACCCGCCCTGGCGCAGCGGCGAGGCCGGCATCGCCTTCCCATGAGCACGCGCCTGCATTTCGACCTCACGACGGTCCAGCTCTTCATCGCCACCGCCGAGCTCGGCGGCGTCACGCGCGGCGCCGAGCGCATGCACATGGCGCCGGCCGCGGCCTCGCGCCGCATCCTCGAGCTCGAGTCGCAGTTCGGCGTGGCGCTGTTCGAGCGCCGCCCGCACGGCATGGTGCTGACCGATGCCGGGCGCGCGATGCTCGCGCATGCGCGCAACATCACGCACACCGTGCTGCGCATGCAGGACGACGCGGCCTCCTACCTCGGCGGCGAGCAGGGCGTGGTGCGGGTGGCGGCGCCGAAGTCGGCCGTGATCCAGTTCATGCCGCGCGACATCGAGCGCTGCGCCGCCGCCTGCCCCGGCGTGCGCATCGACCTGCAGGAGATGAACAGCCAGGTGGTGCAGCAGGCGCTGCGCCGCGGCACGGTCGACATCGGCATCTACGAGGCCAGCCTCGGCGCCATCGACCTGCCGATGCTGCCCTACCGCGGCGATGAGCTGGTGGCCGTCACCGCGCGCGGCCATGCGCTGGCCGGCCAGCGCCAGGTGGTGCTCGAGGACATCCTGGCCTGCGACCTGATCGTGCTCAACGAGGGCTCGGCGATCTCGCTCATGCTGGCGCGGCTGGCCGACGAGACCGGCCAGCTGCTGCGCATGCGCATGCGCGTGGGCGGCTTCGACAGCATCGCGGCGCTGGTGGCGCAGGACCTGGGCATCGGCGTCATGCCGGCGGCGATCGCGCGCCACGTGGCGGCGGGCAGCCGCTTCGCGCGATTGCCGATCCGCGGCGACTGGGCGCGGCGCCAGTTCGTGCTGTGCCATCGCGCCGGGGATTCGCTGTCGCGTGCCGCGGCCAGCGTGGCGCGCGTGCTCGCGGATACGCAAAACGCGAATCCAGCCTCGCCCAAATAGCGATGGCGCCCGGTGCGGGCCTTGCGCACCATCCGTCGAATCGACAGAACGACGGAGACATCGCAGCATGCAACGCAGAAGCTTCACCCTGGCGGCCGCGGCCGCCCTCGCCGCACCGGCACTGGTGCGCGCCGCGAACGAGGCGGCGCCACCGGCCGGCCCCGTGAAGATCGTGGTGGGCTTCGCGCCCGGCGGCGGCACCGACGTGCTGGCGCGCGTCATCGGCCAGAAGCTGGGCGCGATGTGGAACGCCTCGGTGGTGGTCGAGAACAAGCCCGGCGCCACCGGCGCGATCGCGGCCGACTACGTGAGCAAGCAGCCGCCCGACGGCAACACCCTGCTGATGGCGCACGTCAACAGCCACGCGATCGCGCCGGCGCTGCTGACCGGTGTGCGCTACGACCCGCGGCGCGACTTCACGCCGCTGACCCTGGTGGGCGTGACGCCGAACATGCTGACCTGCGCGCCGGCACAGAAGGCGCGCACCCTGCCCGAGGTCGTGGCGCTGTGCCGCGAGCGGCCGGGCCGCGTGTCCTTCGGCTCCTCGGGCATCGGCTCGGCGCAGCACCTGGCCTTCGAGATGTTCAAGCTGCAGGCCAGGGTCGATGCGGTTCATGTGCCCTACAAGGGCTCGAGCGCCCTGATCGTCGACCTGCTCGGTGGGCAGATCGACTACGCCTTCGACACCATGACCGCCGCCACGCCCTTCGTGAAGCAGGGCAAGGTGATTGCGATCGCGCAGACGCGGCTGCAGCGCGCGCGCAGCCATCCCACCGTGCCCACGCTCGCCGAGTCGGGCTTTCCGGGGCTGGACGCGGCCTCGTGGTACGGCCTGGTCGGCCCGCGCGGCATGGCCGCGCCGATGGTGCAGCGCATGGGCGAGGACATCAACCGCGTGCTGGCCCTGCCCGACATCGCGCAGCGGCTCGACGAGTTCGGCGCCGAGGACCCGGGCGGCAGCCCCGAGAAGTTCGGCGCCTTCATCGCGAGCGAGTACGCCAAATGGGGCCGCATCGTGAAAGAGGCCGGCGTGCGCGCCGACGCCTGAGACCATTTTCCTTTCCCCCTGAAAGACGCCAACCGATGAGCGACACCTCCCCCTCCCGTCCCCTCCCTTTGGCCGGCGTGCGCGTGCTCGACGTGAGCCAGGTCATGGCCGGCCCCTATGCCTGCATGCTGCTGGCCGACCTCGGCGCCGACGTCATCAAGATCGAGCCGCCGCAAGGCGGCGACCAGACGCGCGGTGCCATGGGCTTCAAGCTCAAGGGCACGGACAGCATGGGCTTCCTCAACATGAACCGCAACAAGCGCTCGATCGCGCTCGACCTCAAGTCCGACAGCGGGCGCGAGGTGCTCTACAAGCTGGTAGCGCAGGCCGACATCCTGGTCGAGAACTACCGCCCCGGCGTGATGAAGCGGCTGCGCACCGACTACGAGACGCTCAGCGCGATCAACCCGCGGCTGGTCTACGTCAGCATCTCGGGCTTCGGCCAGACCGGGCCCTGGGCCGGCCGGCCGGGCTTCGACCTGATGGCGCAGGCGATGTCGGGGATCATGAGCGTGACCGGCCATCCCGACGGCCCGCCCGCCAAGGCCGGCGTGCCGGTGGCCGACATCGGCTGCGCGCTGTTCGCCACCTACGGCATGCTGTCGGCCTACATCGGCGCCAAGGCCACGGGACGCGGCCAGTACGTCGATGCCTCGCTGTTCGATTCCGCGCTGGCCTTCTCGATCTGGGACATCAGCGAGTACTGGGGCACGGGCCGCGAACCCGAGCAGCTCGGCACCGCCAACCGCATGAGCGCGCCCTACCAGGCGATGAAGGCGGCCGATGGCCACTTCGTGATGGGAGCCACCAACCAAAAGCTGTGGCAGACGCTGTGCGCCACGCTGGAACGGCCCGACCTGCTCGAGGATGCGCGCTTCGCGACGGTGTCGCTGCGCCTCGCGAACCGGCATGCGCTGGTCGAGAGCCTCGAGCGCAGCTTCGCGCAACAAGGTTGCGAGCACTGGATCGACCGGCTGCTGGCCGTGGGCATCCCGGCCGGGCCGATCCTCAGCTACCCCGATGCCTTCGAGAGCGAGCATGGCCGCCACCGCCGCATGCGCATCGAGATCGACCATCCGGTGGAAGGCAAGGTGCCGAACATCGGCTTCGCCGTGAAGATGGGTGGCACGCCGCAGCAGGTGCGGCGCGCGCCGCCGCTGCTCGGGCAGCACACGGCCGAGGTGCTGGCCGAGCTCGGCATCGATGCGCCGGCGCAGCGCGAGCTGGCCGCGGCCGGAGCCTTCGGGTCATGAGCGAAGGCAGCGTTCATCTCTCCGTGACGGAGGGCGTCGCCACGCTGGTGTTCGACCGGCCGGCCGCGCGCAATGCCATGACCTGGGCCATGTACCAGTCGCTCGCCGCGCACTGCGAATCGCTGGCCGCGCGCGCCGGCGAGGTGCGCGTGGCGGTGCTGCGCGGCGCGGGCGGCCAGGCCTTCGTGGCCGGCACCGACATCGCGCAGTTCCGCGACTTCGCGGGCGGCGACGACGGCGTGGCCTACGAGCGGCGCATCGATGCCGGCATCGGCCTGATCGAGGCGCTGCCGATGCCGACCGTGGCGGTGGTCGAGGGCTGGGCCGTGGGCGGCGGGCTCGCGATCGCGACCGCCTGCGACTTCCGGCTGGCAACGCCGGGCGCGCGCTTCGGCGTGCCGATCGCGCGCACGCTGGGCAACACGCTGTCGTCGCTGAACTTCGCGCGGCTGCGCGCGGCCTGGGGCCTGCAGCCGGTGCGGCGCATGCTGCTGCTGGCGCAGGTCCTCGATGCGAGCGAGGCGCTGGCCTGCGGTTTCCTAGAGCAGGTCTGCGCGGCCGAAGCACTCGACGGCGCGCTGCATTCGCTGTGCGCGCGGCTGGCCGCGCTGGCGCCCGTGACGCAGGCGGCCGCCAAGGAAGCGCTGCGCCGCGGCACGGCGCAGGGCGCGCCCGACACCGACGACCTGGTGCGTCGCTGCTACGGCAGCGCCGATTTCGCCGAGGGCGTGGCGGCCTTCACCGAGGGACGGCCGCCGGCCTGGCGCGGCCGCTGATCAGGTCGCGACCGCGCGCGCCGAGGCGCGCTGGATGCATTCGACGAAGTGCTGCGCGGCCGGCGTCAGCAACTGGCCGCGGCGCTTGACCACGCAGACGTTGAGCGTCGGCAGCGTCTCGACCACGTCCACGCGCCGGATGCCGTGGCGCTTGAAGCTCAGCGCGGCCAGCGGCTCGACGAACAGGCCGATCAGGTCCATCTGCCCGACCAGCGACAGCGCGACCGTGACCGAATGGCCCTGGATCACGCGCTGCGGCGCCGGCAGGCCCAGCGGCAGCAGCGCCGAGATCGATTCGCGGCCGCTGAAATGGTCGTCGCCCGGCAGGATCCACTCGGCGGTCGCGAGCTCGGCCATCGAGCGGCTCGCGCGCAGCGGATGGCGCTCGCGCAGCCCCACCACCAGCTTCACCGGGAACAGCTCGATGGCCTCGAACTGCGGGTCGAGCCGGCCCGGCACCACGTGGGCCACCGCAAAGTCGAGCGAGCCCTCGCGCAGGCGCGCCAGCATCCAGGGCAGCACCGCCTCGCTGAACTGCACGTCGACGGCCGGCAACCGGCCATGGAAGTCCTTGAACGCCGCCGGCAGGATGGTCTGCGCGAACGAGGTGCTGACGGCCAGCGCGACCCGGCCCGTGAGCCCGTCGCGGATCTGCGCGATCTCCTCGCGGGCGCGCTGCATGTCGGCCAGCAGCATGCGCGCGCGCGGCGCGAAGGCCTCGCCGAAAGGCGTGAGCCGCACGCCCTTGACGCTGCGCTCGACCAGCGGCGCGTCGACCTCGCGCTCGAGCTCGCGCACGATCTTGGTCACCGCGGGCTGCGAGATGCCGAGCACGCGCGCCGCGGCGCGGATGCTCATCTGCTCGACCACCGCGACGAAGGCGTGCAACTGGTTGGGTTTCATGGAGGACGGGTGCCGGACGGGCGACAACCAAAAGTTATCGTACTGGCCCAATTATTGTCTTTTCAGCGAGCAACCGACTCTCTAGCATCCGTCGCGGCCGAAGACCTTCGACCTACCCGCATTCCCACAGAACCACACCAACACCCCGAGACATGAGCCCCACCCGTCCCGCGCACAGCGCCGCCAGCCGGCGCCAGACCATCGTCGCCACCACCATCGGCAACGGCCTCGAGTTCTTCGACTTCACCGTCTACGGTTTCCTCGCGCTGGTGATCGGCAAGCTGTTCTTTCCCACCTTCAGCGGCTACGGCCAGCTGCTGCTCACCGTCGCGACCTTCGGTGTCGGCTTCATCATGCGGCCGCTGGGCGGCATCGTGATCGGCGCCTATGCCGACCGCGCGGGCCGCAAGAAGGCCATGACCTTGACCATCTTCCTGATGGCGCTGGGCTGCGCGGTGATCGCCTTCACGCCCACCTACGCGAGCATCGGCGTCGCGGCGCCGGTGCTGATCGTGCTGGCGCGGCTGATCCAGGGCTTCTCGGCCGGGGGCGAGGTCGGTGCCTCGACCACGCTGCTGGTCGAACATGCGACGCCGCAGAACCGCGGCTACATGGCGAGCTGGCAGTTCGCGAGCCAGGGCCTGGGCGTGATGCTCGGCGCGGTGGTGGTGGGCGCGCTCACCTTCACGCTGTCGCCCGAGAACATGCAGAGCTGGGGCTGGCGCGTGCCCTTCGTCATCGGCATGCTGATCGCGCCGGTGGGCATGTACATCCGCCGCCATCTCGAGGAATCGCTGCAGATCGCGCCCGAATCGGCCACCGCGCCGCGCCGCGAGAGCAGCCTCAAGATCGTCTGCTCGCAGCACGGCAAGACCGTGCTGGCCGCCATCCTCGCGCTGGTCGGCGGCACCACCGCGGCCTACGTCGTCACCTTCTACATGCCGACCTACGCGGTGCGCGAACTCGGCCTCACGCCCTCGGTGGCGCTGTTCGGCGCCGCGCTCACCGGCCTGATCTCGTTCGCCTTCGCGCCCTTCGTCGGCCTGCTGTCGGACCGCGTGGGCCGCAAGCCGCTGATCCTCTGGAGCCGCGTGTTCCTCGTGGTGCTGATCTACCCGGGCTTCCTCTGGCTCAATGCCTCGCCCACGCCCGCCGTGCTGTTCATCGTGCTCGGCGTGCTGAGCCTGGGCCTGGTGGGCCAGACCGTGCCCGGCATCACGATGCTGCCCGAGATGTTCCCGAAGCCGGTGCGCGCCAGCGGCATGTCGCTGGTCTACAGCGTGGGCGTGGCGCTGTTCGGCGGCTTCGCGCCCTTCATCAGCACCTGGCTGCTCAACGCCACCGGCAGCAAGCTCGCGCCAGCCTGGTACCTGGTCGTCATGACCCTGGTCTCGCTGCTGGGCCTGCTCTGGCTGCGCGACCACACGGGCCGCGACATCGACGCAGCCGGCGCGCACGCCTGATCTCCATCGTCTCGAACATTCCTCCCCACGATCCCCCATGACCGCTCTCACCCACAGCACCGCCGCCACGCGGCATTTCTCGGGCACCTATGTCGAGGCCCGCGCCAAGTTCCTCGAAGCCGCGCGCGCTCGCGGCGCGGCTATCGAGTCCTTCGTCAATGAAGCGCATCGCGGCGCGCTCGGCGAGGAACTCGCGACCGACGTCGCGCTGCTCGGTGCCATCGACGCGAAGAAACTGCTGCTCGTGACCTCGGGCACGCATGGCCCCGAAGGCTTCTGCGGTTCGGGCGCGCAGGTCGCGACCCTGCACGACGAGGACCTGCTCGCGCGCCTGCAGCAGGCCGGCGTCGCGCTGCTGCTGGTGCATGCCGTCAACCCGCACGGCTTCTCGCACCTGCACCGCACCAACGAGGACAACATCGACCTCAACCGCAACCACATCGACTTCGGCGCGCCGCTGCCGGTGAATGCCGAGTACGCCGATGTCGAACCGCTGGTGCTGCCCGCGAGCTGGCCGCCGACGCCGGCCGACGAGGCGGCCGTGGCCGCCTACATCGACAAGCACGGCATGCGCGCCTTCCGCGCCGCCGTCACCAAGGGCCAGTACGTTTCGCCCGACGGCCTGTTCTACGGCGGCACCGCGCCCTCGTGGAGCAACAGGACGATCCGATCGATCCTGCGCAAGTACGCGGCCTCGGCCACCCACATCGGCTGGATCGACGTGCACACGGGCCTGGGCCCCTACGGCCACGGCGAGAAGATCTACCCGGGCCGCAACACGCCCGAGGACCTGGCCATGGCCCATGCCTGGTGGGGCGCCGACGTGTTCGCGCCCTTCGCGGGTGACTCGGCTTCTGCCGATGTCTCGGGCCCGGTGATCTCGACCGCCTACGACGAATGCCCGAACGCGCGCATCGCGCCCATGGGCCTGGAGTTCGGCACCCTGCCCGACAACGAGGTGCTCACGCGCCTGCGCGCCGACACCTGGCTGCGCCGCCATCCCGAAGCCTCCGACGCACAGAAGCGCGAGATCCGCCGCCAGCTGCGCGATGCCTTCTACTGCGACAACGACGAGTGGAAGGGCATGGTGCTGGGGCAGACGCGCGTGGTGCTGCTGCAGACGCTGCAGGGGCTGCGCAAGGCCTGAAAGCGGGAGCGGGCAGCCGGACGCAGAGGACGCGAAGGTTTCGCGAAGGACGCGAAAGGAAGACAGGAAGGGAATGGGCTGTCGTTTCGCGACACTTCCGCCCCTTGCGAGCTTCGGGACCCTTGGCGCGCGAAGCCCGACACCGAGAACCTCGGTGCGCTGAACGCGCAGCCACCATCAAAGGCTGTTTTTCGCGTCCTTCGCGAAACCTTCGCGTCCTCTGCGTCCTTGTCCCCGCATTCAGAAGCTCAGCCGAAGTTCGGCGCGCGCTTCTCGCGCAGCGAGGCCACGCCCTCGCGCACGTCGGCGCCCGCGAAGCCCATGAATTCGAGCGCCAGCGAGGCGTCGAAGGTGGGCCCGGCCTGGCGCAGCCAGTTGTTGAGCGCGTACTTGGTCAGGCGGATCGCGCTCTGGCTGCCGGCCGCGAGGCGGTCGGCCACCTCGTAGGCGCGCGGCAGCAGTTCCGCGTCCTCCACCGCCAACGACACCAGGCCGATGCGCTCGGCCTCCTCGCCGCTGACCGGCTCGCACAGCAGCAGGTGGTACTTGGCCTTCGCCATGCCGCACAGGAGCGGCCAGACGATCGCCGCATGGTCGCCAGCGGCCACGCCCAGGCGGGTGTGGCCGTCGACGATCTTCGCGCCGCGCGTGGCGATCGAGATGTCGGCCAAGAGGCCCGCCACCAGCCCCGCGCCCACGGCCGGGCCGTGCATCGCGCTCACGATCGGCTTGTCGCAGTTGATGATGTTGTAGACCAGGTCGCGCGCCTCGCGCCACACGCGCTGGCGGATCGCGTCGTCGGCCGTCATGTCCTGCACCATGCCGAGGTCGCCGCCGCCCGAGAAGCCCATGCCCTCGCCGCGTAGCACGGCGCAGCGCACCGAATCGTCGGCCGAGACGTCGCGCCAGATCTCGGCCAGTTCGCGGTGGCCGTCGTGGCCGGCCGTGGGCAGCTTGCCGTTGGTCGCGCGCATCTGGATGTCGAGCACGGTGCCGTTGGCGCCGCGGCGCGTGATGGCGAGGGTCTGGTAGCGGGCGTAGTCCATGGTCTTTCCTGTCTCCGGTGCGCGCCGGTCGCGCACGCTCGTTGTTCTTTCAGCGCTGCGCCGCCACCTCGCGGCAGCGCTTCACGTTGGCATCGAGGCGCGGCGCGAGCCCGGGCTCGCAGACATCGCCCGCGGGATCGAGCCGGCACAGGCCGACCACCACGTAGTCCATCACGGCGTCGGTGCACATCGGGTACTTGGCGAGCTGCGGGTTGGCCCTGGACTTGAAGCCCCAGCGCTCCGAGAACTCGATGGTGCGCGCCATCGCGCCATGGAAGAACTCGCGGTTCCTCGAGGCGACGGCGGCCTCCATGCGCGGCAGCTCCTCGTTGAGGTAGCCGACCGATTCGAGCGGGAAGTCGGCCGGGTTCTGCGACTGCGCGCAGGCGAGCGAGGCGCCCAGCAGCAGCGGCAGCAGGCAGGCGGCGCGCGGCAGGCGCGGATGCGTCGTCGAGGAAGGTGCGGTGCGTGGCATGGCCGTCGATTCTGCAACGTTTGCTGACAGCTTTGCTTTCGTCCGATGCGCCGGCGCCACGCGGGAAGCCCCTAACGCCCCTTCTTCTGCTTGTCGAACTTGCGCCAGTACTGGAACTCGTCCTCGTGCACCTCGAGGTCGACCTCCGACACGCGCGCCTGCAGCCGCTCCTGCACGTCGGCCACGGCCTTGTTGTAGATCGTGGGGCCGATCTCCTCAAGGAGGAAGCCGAGCAGCGCGCCCGCCGCGACGTTGCCGATCGGCTCCTCCATGTTCTCGCGGAAATAGCGCTCGATCGAGGTGATGGCCTGCTGGCGCAGCTCGCGCGAAATCTCGATGGTCATGCGGCGGGGTCCTTGCTGGATGCTCGAAAAGGGCATTGTGCCGATGCGTGGAGAATCGGGCCCCGGCCGCGGCACGAACGCGGCGGCCGCCCTCCCAACCGAACCGATCGATCTCCATGGCCCGTCCCTCCCGCCAGCCCCGCATGCTCGAACGCGGCATCCTCTGCCTGCTCATCGGCGCCGCCGTGCTGCTGGGCCCGCACTTCCTGCAGGGCACGCGCTGGTTCGAGATGGTGGCGGGGGCCTCGGTGGTGGGCTGGTTCGCGCTCGCGCTGGGCGCGGCGCTGGTGGTGGTCGAGCTGGTGAAGCGCGGCAAGGATTCGCAACAGCGCTGAGCCGCGCGCCGCTCAGCGCCGCAGCTTCTTGACCAGTTCGACGACCGCGAGCACCACGGCGCCCGCGACGATGCCGACGCCGGCATTGACCAGCATCGAACCCAGCGTGCCGAACACGCCCGAGGTCGCGGCCCAGGCCTCGACCGCATGGCCGAGCGCGGGCACGCCGTGCACCAGGATGCCGCCGCCGACCAGGAACATGGCGGCGGTGCCGGCGATCGACAGTCCCTTCATGAGCCAGGGCGCGCCCGCGAGGAGCGCGCGGCCCACGCCGCGCGCGGCGGCGCTGCCGCGCTGGCTCAGGTAGAGGCCCGCGTCGTCGAGCTTCACGATGCCGGCCACCAGGCCGTAGACGCCGATCGTCATGATCAGCGCGATGCCCACCAGCACGCTCAGTTGGGTGGTGAAAGGCTGGCCCTGCACGGTGCCCAGCGTGATCGCGATGATTTCGGCGGAGAGGATGAAGTCGGTGCGCACCGCGCCCTTGATCTTGTCCTTCTCGACCGCCACCACGTCGACCGCGGCATCGGCCACGGCCTGCTCGTGGCGCGCGGTGTCGGCCGCGTGTTCCTCCTTGTGCAGGAACTTGTGGGCCAGCTTCTCGCAGCCCTCGAAGCACAGGAAGGCGCCGCCCACCATCAGCAGCGGCGTGACCAGCCAGGGCAGCCAGGTGCCGATGGCCAGCGCGGCCGGCACCAGGATCGCCTTGTTGACCAGCGAGCCCTTGCACACGGCCCAGACCACGGGCAGTTCGCGATCGGCCTTGACGCCGGTGACCTGCTGCGCGTTGAGCGCGAGGTCGTCGCCGAGCACCCCGGCTGTCTTTTTGGCGGCGACCTTGGTGAGGACCGAGACGTCGTCGAGCACGGTCGCGATGTCGTCGAGCAGCAGGAGCAGGCTGGAGGCCATGGATGGGCGAAAGGAAAATGAAAGGCGCGAGCTTAGCCGCAGCCGTGTGCAGGGCCCGTGAATATCCGCACGTACAGCGCCCGTGCCCTGGGGCACGGCCGCCGTATGTACGCCAAAAGCAGTCGGCCGGGGCCGCTACGCCGTCAAAGCGCGCTCAGCGCAATGGCCAGCATGGTGGCCAGCGAGACGCCGAACACCGCGAGGCCGACGACGCGGCGGCGGTGCGTGAGCAGCCACAGCGCCACGCCCGAGAGCGACAGGAAGATCAGGCTGCCGGCCAGCGTGTCGACCAGCAGGATCCACGCGAGCGGCATGCCGCCGCCCTTGTGCATGTTGGTGAGGGTGGCGACGAGGCCGTTGCGCGTGGTGGCGACGCCCACCGAGCGGTTGCCCTGCCAGTAGTCGGCCTGCACGATCTCGTTCGGGCCGCCGAAGTTGAAGGTCCAGTGCGCGGGCTGGGTCAGCGCGGGCGCCTCGGGATCGGCCTTGCGGTCGACCCAGGCCACCGGCTTCGCGGGCTCGATGCGCGTGGAGCGCGGCGGGCCGTCGGTGCGCAAGGCCTGCTGCAGCCAGGCTGCCATGGCCTCGGGCGTGGCCGGTGCCGGTTCGGGCAGCGCGAGCTGGGCCCGGCTGCGTTCCTGCGATTGCGGCAGCTTCAGCACGTTGCGGTGGTTGAGCCAGATGCCGCTGAAGCCGAACAGCAGCCCGAGCACCGCGCCCCAGAGGCCGAACCAGCCATGGGTGCGGCGGATCCACTGCACGGCGAGCGTGCGGCGCTGGTGCGATTGCACCCGGCGGGCGTGGCCCGGGGCGTGTCCGGCGTCCATGTCAGGCCACGTCGCGCTTGAGGCGGATCTCCTCGATCCGCACGCTGCCGAGCTGCGTGGTCTTGGCGGTCTTCATCTCCCGCTTGAAGCCGGCCAGCTCATGGAAGCGCATCGCGCGGTCGTTGCGGATCGGCACCCAGATGGTGACGGTGGTGCAGCCCTCTTCCTCGAGGCCTTCGCGCGCGGCGTCCCAGAGGGCGACGCCGATACCCTTGTCCCAATGCTCGGGACGCACGTAGAGGGCCCAGATCTCGCCCGCGGTGGACGGCGTCTTGGGGTCGCGCGAGCGGTCGAAGCCGACGAAGCCGACGACCTTGCCGTCGAGCTCGGCCACATGGACCTGCGGTTCGCTGAACTCGATGGCTTCGCGCCACTTGGCCTCGCGCGAGGCGAGCGCCAGCGCGCGCAGCTCCTCTTCGGGCAGGATGCCTTCGTAGGCGGCCTTGGCGGCGGCGGCGTGGACTTCTGCGATGGCCTTGGCATCGCGCATCGTGGCGGGGCGAACTTCGTGGTCGGACATGAATGCGGGAAAAACGGATGGAACCGCCTATTGTCGCCGCACCGCTAAACTCCCAGCCCATCACCGCAGCAGCTCAGGAGAAACCTCATGGCCAAGGGTCAGCAACGTTCCAACAAGGAAAGCAAGAAACCGAAGAAGGACACCTCCCCGCCGAAGGCCCCGGCACTCGGCGGCGAGCCGGTGCGCGCGGTCGTCACCACGGCGGTGATTCCGCGCGGCAAGCTCAAGAACAAGTGATCCGCCACCCGTGAGCGACGCGCCGGCCTCGCCGCCCTCCCCCACCGCGCCCCCGGCCCAGCCGCGCAATCCGCTGCACGGGCTGACGCTCGAGGCCATCGTGACGGCGCTGCACGCGCACTACGGCTGGCAGCAGCTGGGCGAACTGGTGCCGGTGCGCTGCTTCACGCACGAACCCAGCGTGGGTTCGAGCCTGCGCTTCCTGCGCAAGACGCCGTGGGCACGCGAGAAGGTCGAGAGCCTCTACCTCTTCATGCTGCGCGAGCAGCGCCGCCAGGGCACCTCGACGCCGCGGCCATGAAGGTCCGCCTCGAGCCCTCGGGCCTGGTCTTCGAGACCGAGGCCGGCACCAGCGTGCTGAAGGCGGCCGAGGCGGCCGGCATCGAGATGCCGAGCTCGTGCCGCAACGGCACCTGCCGCACCTGCATCTGCCGATTGCTCGAGGGCGAGGCGCGCCACACCATCGAATGGCCGGGCCTGAGCGCCGAGGAAAAGGCCGAGCGCTGGATCCTGCCCTGCGTGGCCGAGGCGCTCGGCGACATCGCCATCGACGCGCCGCAGGCCTTCTCGCTGTTCGACGACGCCTGACTCAGCCGCGCACGGCCGGCGCCGCCACCACCAGCCGGTCGCGCCGCGCCAGCGAGGGGAAGAGCCTGAACCAGGCCAGCGCGACCAGCATCGTGCCGACGCCGCCCACCACCACCGAGCCCACCGGCCCGAGCAGCGCCGCGGTGGCGCCCGACTCGAATTCGCCGAGCTGGTTGCTGGCACCGATGAAGATCGAGTTGACCGCGCTGACCCGCCCGCGCATGGCATCGGGCGTCTCGAGCTGCACCAGCGTCTGGCGGATCACCACGTTGACCATGTCGGCGCCGCCCGAGACCGCGAGCGCGACCAGCGAGACGATGAAGCTGCGCGAGAGGCCGAACACCACCATGCACAGGCCGAACAGCGCGATCGCCATCAGCAGCGCGCGGCCCACGCGGCGCTCGATCGGCCGGCGCGTGAGCGCGATCGACATCACGAGCGCGCCCACTGCCGGCGCGCCGCGCAGCAGGCCCAGGCCCCAGGGACCGGTGTGCAGGATGTCCTTGGCATAGATCGGCAGCAGCGCCACCGCGCCGCCCAGCAGCACCGCGAACAGGTCGAGCGAGACCGCGCCGAGCACCGGCTTGCGGTTCCAGATGAAGTTGACGCCCGCGAACACCGTGCCGAGCGTGACCGGCTCGCGCGCCTTGGGCACATAGGCATAGCGCAGCCGCAGCACCAGCGCGCAGGCCACCACGAAGAACAGCACGCTCGCGCCGTAGACCACCGCCATGCCCGCCACGAACAGCAGGCCGCCGAGCGCCGGCCCGCCGATGATCGCGCCCTGCATGCCGGCCGAGCTGAAGGCCAT
This sequence comes from Variovorax sp. FG153, assembly GCF_057809595.1. NCBI lineage: Bacteria > Pseudomonadati > Pseudomonadota > Betaproteobacteria > Burkholderiales > Comamonadaceae > Variovorax > Variovorax sp. FG153. The sequence continues at coordinate 3,147 of NZ_JBMDKG010000054.1, read as the reverse complement.
GGCGCGCGCCAGCATGGCCGGCGGCACCAGCATCGGCGTCAGCGCCTGCTGGGCCGGCATCTGGAACGCGCGCACCGCGCCCAGCACCAGCGACAGGCCCAGCAGCAGCGCACGGCTGTCCTGGCCGCGCAGCACCGCGAGCAGCAGCGCCAGCGCCACCAGCCCCTGCACCGCGAAGCAGGCCGCGACGATGCGCCCGCGGTGGTGGCGGTCCACCACATGGCCCGCCAGCAGCGCCAGCAGCAGCGCCGGCACGAACTGGTAGAGCCCGACCAGGCCCAGGTCCCAGGCGCTGCCCGTCAGGTCGTACATGTGCCAGCCGATGGCCACCAGCAGCATCTGCGAGGCGGCGGTGCCGAACAGGCGTGCCACCCACATCTGCATGAACGGGCGTTCGCGCGTGAGGTCGGAAAAGCTCGGTGGGGAGGGCACCGCGCCGGCGGCGGCATCGAGGGGAGAGGAGGCGGAGGCTGAGGAGCCAGTGGCGGGGCCGGACATCCGTCCAAGGATAGCCCACCCACCGTGAGCCGCGTATGAGCGCCCGCCAACGCCCCTGCCCGGCCACGCTTCTACACTCGGGCCCTCCCATGGCCCCACCCCCGCTACGACCCGTTCACGAAGACGCCCACCTGCTGGTGCTCGACAAGCCCGCCGGCCTGCTGTGCGTGCCCGGCCGCGGCGAGGACAAGCAGGACTGCCTGAGCGCACGCGCCCAGCGCCAGTGGCCCGATGCGCTGATCGTGCACCGGCTCGACATGGCGACCAGCGGCCTGGTGCTGATGGCGCGCGGCCCCGAGATGCAGCGCGCGCTGGGCGATGCCTTCGCCACGCGCCAGGTCGACAAGCGCTACGAAGCGGTGGTCGACGGCCTGCTGCCCGTGGACGCGGAATGGGCCCGCATCGATGCGCCCTTGATGGCCGACTGGCCGCGCCGCCCGCTGCAGAAGATCGACCCGGCCGGCAAGCCCAGCCTCACGCGCTGGCGCGCGCTGGGCGGCATCGACGGCGAGGCGCCCTGCAGCTACCTGCTGCTGGAGCCGCTCACCGGCCGCTCGCACCAGTTGCGCGTGCACCTCGCGTCGATCGGCCATCCGATCCTCGGCGATGCGCTCTACGGCAGTCCCGAAGTGCAGGCGCGCGCGCCGCGCCTGCTGCTGCATGCGAGCGCGCTGGGCTTCGAGCACCCGGCCACGGGCGAGCGCATGCGCTTCGCGAGTCGGCCCGATTTCGGGCCGCGCTTCGAGGCGTTGCGGGAGGCGGGAGAAGGCTCGGAGTGAGCGTCGGGAATCGGCGGGATTCGAAGCGGTGGCGCGGCGTTCTTCTCAGCCGCCCTTGACCACCAGCACCGGCACCATCGAGTCCTGCAGCACACGCTGCGTCACGCTGCCGAGCAGCAGCTTCTCGATGCCGCTGCGGCCGTGCGAGCCCATCACGATCAGGTCGGCCGCGATGGCGATGGCCGTGTCCACGATGCCTTCGTGCACCACGTGGCCGTCGATCACGCGCTGGTCGCTGTGCAGGCCTTCGGCCGCCAGCGCGGCCACGCCGCGCGCGAGTGCCGCATTGGCGCTCGAGGTGGCCGCGGCGAGGTACTCGTTCTGGCCCAGCGCATAGTCCGCGCCCACGCCGATGAAGGGGTAGTTGTCGATCACGTGGATCAGGGTGATGCGGCTTCCGAAGGCCAGCGCCAATCCGCTGGCCTTGCTGACCGCGAGCATGGAAGTTTCGGAGCCGTCGATGGGGACCAGGATGTGATTGAACATGGCGGACCTCGCTTTCTTCGTTCGCAGGCAGACAGGGTCCAGTCCACGGGCCGTATGAGATGGCCGAAGACCGGGCCCCGAATTTAACCGCAAGGCCGCGACACAACTGTAGGACGCCTCCCAGCCAGGGAAATCGCGGATACCGCGCTCGCGCGGCCCGCGTCCGCAGGCCGCGCGGTGCCTCGCGGCGCGGGTTTCAGTCGCCCTGAAAACCCTGGGCGCGGCAGGTGATCACCAGCGTGTCGCGCCAGCCCGTGCCGTTCTCCTCGAGCGGCTGGATCGGCGTCGATTCGTGGATCACGCGCGCATCGTCGAGCAGCAGCAGCGTCCACGGCTCGGTCATGGTGAAGCGCTCGCCGCGCCGCCCGTTGGCCTCGAACACGCGCGTCTCGCCGCCCTTGATGTCGTGGCGGCCCACCAGCGCCACCGCCACCAGGTCCACGCCGTCGCGGTGCGCGCCCTCGGGCGTGGGCCGGCCGATGCCGCCCGCGGTGTCGATGCGGAACTGGTGCGCTTCCACGTACCAGCGCTGCGCGCCGCGCAGCTGGCTCGCCGCTTCGCCGAGCTTCACGATCAGCCGCTGCCAGGCCGGCTGCGCGATCGTGGCCGCGAGCATCGGCGCGAACCAGCGCTGCATGCCGCCATGCAGCGCGTTGTATTCGACCGGCTGCCAGTGCGCGCGGCGCGGCACCTGCTGCATCGCCTCGCCGTCGACGGTGAAGCATTCGTGGCGCCGCGTGCGGTAGCGGCCACCGTCCTTCAGGTATTCGTCGGGCGGAAGATCGTTCCAGTCGGCATGCAGCGCCTCGAGCTGCGCGACCGGCAGGCCAAGCCAGTCGCCCACGGCCTGGGGCCCAAGCACCGCGTAGCCCTGGTCGCGCAATGCGGCCGGCAGTTCCGCGGGGTGGATGAAGGGTGGATCGAAGGCCGGGGTGGTCACGACGCCGTGACCTTCACATCTTTCCAGAACGCGACGCGGTCGCGGACCATGTCGGCCTCGGGCTTGGGGTCGGCGTAGTACCAGGCGGCGTCGGTGTTGAGCTCGCCGTTGACCAGCAGCGAGTAGTAGCTCGCGGTGCCCTTCCAGGGACAGGTGGTCTTGTGGTTGCTGAAGGTCACGACGTCGCGGTTGAGCGACGAGATGGGGAAGTAGTGGTTGCCCTCGACGAGGACGGTGTCGTCGCTTTCGGCGATGGTGGCGCCGTTCCAGGTGGCTTTCATTTGGGTTTGGGTCTCCGACTGGGGGGATGTGTTTGGCCGGAGGGGTATTGTGACTGTTTGGTTTCTGGTGTTTTGTTGGGGTGGTTTTTGGGTTGCTCTTCTTGCTGAGGCTGTTGGCCGGGTCTCGCCCCGGCGGGCGAGTCACTTTCTCTTGTCTCGCCAA
>NZ_JBMDKG010000053.1:0-57580 GCF_057809595.1 Variovorax sp. FG153 | reverse complement strand
CCGGATGGTGATGGCCCAGCAGGTTCGGGCCCCAGCTGCACATGAAGTCGATGTACTCGTTGCCGTCGACGTCCCAGACGCGGCAGCCCTGGCCGCGCTCGAAGAACTGCGGGTAACCCGCGGGCAGCGAGGCCGCATTCAGGTGCCCCGTCATGCCACCAGGCACGACCTTGGCGGCGCGCTGCCGGAGCTGGAGATCGTGCTGGTTCGGCCTGTTCTGCGAGGCGGCGGACGACATTCGGGAACCCTTCATTGCGTTAGTTTTGAGGCATGATATATCATATTTACTGTAGCGCAATAGCTCACAAACCCGGCATCCGCCCTCGCACGAGAACGATCGGAGACACCCATGGCATTACTGTTCGGCGCCCTCGCCGATGACCTGACCGGCGGCATGGAACTGGCCGCGATGCTGGTGGCGCACGGCGTGCGCTGCGGCTTCGTGACGCGGCCCGAAGCCCTGGCCGAACTCGGCGACGAACTCGACGCGGTGGTGATCGCGCGCAAGACGCGCGTGGTGCCGGCGGCCGACGCGGTCGCGGCCTTCGAGGCTGGCGCGCGCGCGCTGCTGGAGCGCGGCGCGCGCCAGCTCTTCTTCAAGTACTGCGCCACCTTCGACTCCACCGACGACGGCAACATCGGCCCCTGCGCCGACCTGCTGCGCGAACTCACGGGCGCGAAGCTCACCGCCTTCTGCCCCTCGTTCCCCGAGGCCGGCCGCCGCGTGTTCCAGGGCCACCTGTTCGCCGACCAGATGCTGATCTCGGAGTCGCCCAAGCGCTTCGATCCGCTGACGCCGATGCTCGACCCCAACCTCGTGCGCACGCTGCAGCGGCAGACCGCGACGAAGGTCGGCCTGATCCCGCAGCAGGTGGTGCATGCGGGCCTCGAGGCGATGCGCGCGCACGTGGCCACGCTCGAGGCCGAGGGCACCGGCTTCGCGATCGCCGACGCGGCCGAGCCCGAGGACCTGCGCGCCCTCGCCGGCCTGACCTGGGACTGGCCGCTGATGACCGGCAACTCCTCGATCGGTGCCTACTACCCCGCGCTGTGGCGCGAGCATGGCTGGCTCGCACCAGGCGACCGCGCGCCGCGCCTGCCGGCGGTCGAGGGCCCGGGCGTGGTGCTGGCCGGCAGCTGCGCCGACCGCTCGATCGAACAGCTGCGTGCCTTCGAACGCGAACGGCCGGTGCACTGGATCGACGTCGAACGTGCGATCGACGGCGCCGACGTGATCGGCGAAGCGCTGGACTGGGCGCTCGCGGCGCTGCCGCAGGGCCCGGTCGCGATCGCGACCTCGGCGCATGCGCCGGTGATCGAGCGCGTGCAGGCACGCATCGGCCGGCACGAGGCGGCGGCGCTTGCCGAGGACATCCTCGGCCGGCTCGCGGTGCGGCTGCGCGACGCGGGCGTCAAGCGCTTCGTGATCTCTGGCGGCGAGACCTCGGGCTCGGTGCTCGCGCACCTCGCCATCGACCGGCTGCAGGTCGGCCCCTATGCCGGCCCCGGCATCGCGCGCGCGGTGACCCTCGGCGTCGCGCCGCTCGCGCTGTGCCTCAAGTCGGGCAAGCTGGGGCCGGTCGACATGCTGCTGCCCATGCTGCAGAGCATGCGCGACGCGGCCCGCTGAAGAACCGAACGTCCCACCTTCGCTTCACCGCGCCGACGCGCGCAAGGAACCGCCCATGACCACGTCCCCGTCTCCCCTCCCCCTGTCCGAAGACGCCCTGCGCCAGGCCCTGGCCGCCGGCTATCGCCGGCTCGCGCAGCTCGGCCTCAACAGCGGCAGCGCGGGCAACATCAGCTGCCGCTTCGACGGCGGCGCGCTGATCAGCCCCACGGGTGCCGATGCCGACACCATCGACCCGCAGGCGCTGGTGTCGATCACGCTCGACGGCGAGACCCGCGGCGCGGGCATCCCCTCGAGCGAATGGGCGATGCACACCGCGATCTACCGCCGCTACCCGCAGGCCGAGGCCGTGGTCCACACGCATTCGGATGCCTGCGTGGCGCTGTCGGCGCAGCGCCGGCCGATCCCGGCCTTCCACTACATGCTCGCGGGCTTCGGCGGCGACGACATTCCCTGCGCGCAGTACGCCACCTTCGGCACCGATGCGCTCGCGCAATCGGCGGTCGACGCGCTCGAGAACCGCAATGCCTGCCTGCTCGCGAACCACGGGATGATCTGTTACGCGGCCACGGTCGAGAAGGCGGTGGCGAACGCCGCCAAGCTCGAGACCCTGGCGCGCCAGTACTGGATGAGCGCGCAGCTCGGCGCGCCCGTGATCCTCGACGCGCGGGAGATGGAGACGGTGCGCCAGCGCTACCGCGGCTACGGCAAGTCGCGGCTGCCCACGCGCGGCTGAGTCAGTCGGCGCCGAACGCCAGCACGAAGGCCGCGGCCGCGCCCTCGGGGCAGCGCAGCGCGAAGCCCTCGGGCGTCGCGCGCAGCGCCAGGGCCGCGCCGCCTTCGATGCGGTCCGCCTCGCCGCGCGCGACCTCGGCGCCATCGCACCACAGGGTCCAGGCACCGCGCGATGCCAGCCGCCCGATCTCGACCTCGACGCCGCCGCGCGCGCCCTCGCAGCGGCGCAGCGCGAAGCGCAGCACGCGCGCTTCGGTGTCGAACACCGCCTGCAGCACGTCGACCGCGTCGTCCACGCGCACCAGCGCGGGCTGGCGATGGTGGTGCTCGGGCCAGGGCTGGTTGTAGAGGCGCCAGAGCCCGTCGGGCACGTTGAGGCTCGCATAGCCCAGCAGCACGTTGCCGGTCATCGGCTCGACCAGCGTGCGATGGCCCTGCGCGTCCTCGGGCTGGTCGTTGCGCGGGAAGTGGAAGCCGCCATCGCGCCAGGCCGGCGCCATGTGGCGATCGGCATGGCGCATGAAGCCCGCGAGCGTCTCGGCGTCGCCCATCTCCGAGGCCCAGGCCGCGGCGAAGCCGAAGTCGGAGTCGTCGTTGACCACCTGCTGGCCCATCACCGGCGGCCGCTCGGCCGAGCGCACCGAGCAGGCGCCGTCCTCGCCGCGCAGCAGCCAGCCCGCGAGCTGCGCCGGATAGTGCGCATGCACGAAGTCGCGGTTCCACATGTTCATGAGCATGCCGCACCAGGCATCGACCCAGGGCGAGGGGCCTGCGTTGTCGCGCAGCGCCTGCGTGTCCTGCGCCATCATCGTGAGGTAGTGGCCGTTGGCGCCGAGCCGGCCGAAGCGTTCCCAGGCCTGCTGGTAGGCCGTCGTGACCTCGACCGCCATCGCGCCGCCATGCACCAGGTCGTGCATGCGAAAGCCCAGGATCGCGGGCTGGTTGCAGATCTGGAACACGCAGTTGGGCTCGCAGGCCACGCCGAGGTAGCCGCTCTCGACCATCTGCCAGTAGACGTGCTGGTTGAGGCTGCGCTGGTCGTATTCGAAGCGGCGCTCCTTGCCGCCCCAGAAGAAGGACCAGTAGCTGAAGGTCAGCGCGCCGGGCTGCGCATAGCGGTCGTCGTCGAACAGGTAGTGATGCAGCAGCGCCATCGACTGCACGTAGGCGCTGTACATGATGTTGTCGCGCCCGACCGGGTTCCAGTCCTCCTCGTAGTCGTGCGAGCGGTGCATGTTGAACACGCTGCCGCCGCGGCTCACGCGCGCCCAGTACATCCAGACCTCGGGCAGCAGCATCTTGGCGATCAGCCGCTCGAACACCGGCCGGAAGGCGCCGGGCGCCGCGGGCAGCCGGTGGCGGTGCGCGAGCGCGATCGCATAGGCCATGTAGGCGAGCTGGAAGCGGTAGCCGCCGAAGTCGTCCTGGCCGGTGCCGCGGCCCTGCATGCCCGACCAGTCGTTGACCGGCTGGCGCGAGAGGTTGGCGAAATGGCGCAGGTGGCCGGCCTGCCGGTCGCTCAGCGGCGTCGAGGCTTCGGGGCTGTTCATGGCGTGTCTCCCTGCATCAGTTCCTTCATGCGTGCCGCCACCGCTGGCGCATCGAGCGATTCGGCGAAGTGCGCGAGGTAGCGGCCGCCCGGCGCCATGAAGTAGGCCAGCGCGGTGTGCGGCACCACGTAGCCGCCGGGCGCCGCCGCGTCGGGCACGCGGCGCGCGAACACGCGAAAGCTCTTCTTCGCGGCCTCGACCTGCGCCTCGCTGCCCGTGAGGCCGACGAAGCCGCCCGGATGGCGCGCCACGCAGGCGCGCAGCACCTCGGGCGTGTCGCGCGCGGGATCGACGCTCACGTAGAGCGGCTGCACGCGCGCGGCCAGCGGGCCCAGCGCCCGCAGCGCCGCGCCGAGCTTGGCGAGCTCGCGCGGGCAGACCACCGCGCAGTGCGAGAAGCCGAAGAACACCAGCAGGTGGCGATCGCCATAGCTGCGCTGGTCGACCGGCGTGCCGAAGTGGTCGACCAGCGAGAAGGCGCCATCGATCGGCGCGGGCATCGGAGCCGGCGCGGCGGCAGCGGCGCCGCCGCAACAGCAGGGCGCGGGCGCGGCATCGGCGAAGGTGGAGAGGAAGGACATGGGCGCATTCTTATTTGAACGCGTTCATTTATAGTCCGGGTTTTCCCGCAGCGCCACCTATACTTCGGCCGTCCATCGCCCCCACTCCCCTCGCCGGCCCCACGCTCCATGCCCTTGCGCGACCCGAAGCACGACCTGCGCCGCCGCGCGCGCAGCCAGGAAGACAAGGCGCTGGTGCGCGAGGACTTCATCGCCGCGGGCCGGCGGCTGCTCGCGGCCGAGGGCGCGGCCGGCGTGTCGCTGCGGCGCGTGGCGGCCGAGGCCGGCTATGCGCCGGGCAGCATCTACCAGTACTTCCACGACCAGCAGGACCTGTTCTTCCACATCCGCGGCCGCGACATGGACAGCGCCACCGAGCACCTGCGCCGGGCCATCGCGCGCACGCGCGATCCCGCGCGGCGCGTGCACAAGCTGTTCATGGCCACCGCCGACCACTGGCTCGCGCACATGGAGGAGTTCCTCGAGATCTTCCCGGCGCCCAGCCTGCGCGAGCCGCCGCCGCTGGACAGCGAGGGCCGGCCCTTCGGCCGCTCGCGCGCGGTGGTCGACAGCCTGCAGCTCTACTACGACACGGTCGATGCCTTCTTCGCCACGCTGCCGCGCCCGCCGCTGTCCTCGCGGCTCGCGGCCGACACGCTGCTGGCCTCGGTGTTCGGCACCATCGCCTTTCCGTGCATGACGCGCACCATGGCCTGGTCGGACACGCGCGCGATGGTGTCGCAGCTGGTCGAGGCGATGCTCGCGCAGTGGGCGGCGAAGGGCGCGGCGGCCGCGACACGCGCGCGCTGAGCGGCAAGCGGCGCCGGCGCGAAGGCCGCGGGGCGATCGGTGCAGAATCGCCTGCGCCGCGCCGGCCGTTCCCGCTTCCATGCCGCCCTCCCCGCCCTCTTCCGCCCCCCAGCCGCCGCCGCGCCGCCGCCGGCGCGCGCTGCTGCTCGGCGCCGGCCTGCTCGCGCTCGCGGCGCTGCTGATCGGCGCCGCCGGCCAATGGGCCGCCGCGCGCGAGGCCAGCTTCCAGGCCGACTCGATCCGCCGCGCGATGGAAGTGCACGTGCTGGGCCTGCGCGACTCGGCCGGCAAGTACAGCTACCTGCCGTTCACCGCGGCGCTGCATCCCGAGGTGCTGGCCGCGCTCGCGCACCCCGGCGACGCGGCCGTGAAGCAGCGCGCCAACCTCTACATCGAGGAGGTGAACCGGCAGGCCGGCTCCGACGCGCTCTACCTGATCGACCCGCAGGGCCTCACGCTCGCGGCCAGCAACTGGGCCACGCCGCAGAGCTTCGTCGGCGAGTCCTATGCCAACCGGCCCTACTTCATCGATGCGCGCGCGGGCCGCAGCGGGCTGTTCTACGGCGTGGGCCAGACCACCGGCGAACCGGGCCTGTTCATCTCGGCGCCGGTGCGCTCGGACGCGGGCGCGGTGATCGGCGTGGTGACGGTCAAGGTCAGCCTGCGCGCGCTGCAGGAGGCCTGGACCTTCGTGCGCGACCCGATCCTGCTGACCGACGCGCGCGGCATCGTGTTCCTGAGCTCGGTGCCCGCGTGGATGTATCAGGCCACGCGCCCGCTCGACGCGGTACAGCTCGAGCGGCTGCGGCGCGACCAGCAGTACGGCGCGCGCGCCAGCTTCCCCGCGCTGCCCTGGAAGACCCAGCGCGGCGACGGCGAGCCCGGCTACCTGGTGCGTACCGCGCTCGGCGGCAAGCCGCGCAGCTTCCTCGCGATCGACGAGCCGCTGCCCGATCTGGGCTGGACCCTCACGGTGATGGTCGACCATGCCGAAGTCACGCGCGCGCGCGAGCGCACCTGGATGCTGGGCCTGCTGGGCGCCGGCGTGCTGCTGCTCGGCGGCCTCTACTGGCGGCTGCGCGAGCGCCGCTTCGCCGAGCAGCGCGATGCGCGGCGCGAGCTCGAGCTGCGCGTGCGCGAGCGCACCCACGAGCTCGACGAGGCCCATGCCTTCCGCAAGGCGATGGAAGATTCGCTGCTGGTCGGCATGCGCGCGCGCGATCTCGAGGGCCGCATCACCTACGTCAACCCGGCCTTCTGCGAAATGACCGGCTACGGCGCCGACGAGCTGCTCGGCAAGCTGCCGCCCTACCCCTACTGGCATCCCGACGACGTGCCGCGCCACTGGCACCACTACGACGCCATGATGAGCGGCCAGCCCGCGCTGTCGGGCTTCGAGTCGCGGCTGCGCCATCGCGACGGCCGCGAGGTCATCACCATGGTCTACACCGCGCCGCTGATCGATGCCGACGGCGGCCACGCGGGCTGGATGAGCTCGGTGGTCGACATCACCGAGCAGAAGCGCGCCGAGCTGCGCCAGCGCCAGAACGACGAACAGCTGCAGCATGCGCAGCGGCTCGCGAGCCTGGGCGAGATGGCCTCCACGCTGGCGCACGAGCTCAACCAGCCGCTGATGGCGCTGAGCAGCTTCGCGGGCGCGGCCAAGGCCTTCGCCGAGCAGGGCAACCAGGCGTTGCTGGCCAGCAGCCTCGACGAGACCATGGCGCAGGCGCGGCGCAGCGCCGAGATCGTGCGGCGCATCCGCGGCTTCGTGCGCCAGCGCACCGCGGGCACCGAAGACTGCGCGGTGGCGGCGCTGGCCGCCAATGCGCTGGCGCTGCTGCAGGGCGAGATGCGCCAGCGCCAGTCGCGCGCCGAGGTGCGCATCCCGGCCACGCTGCCGCCGGTGCGCGGCGACCGCGTGCTGCTCGAGCAGGTGCTGCTGAACCTGCTGTCCAACAGCCTGCAGGCGATGCAGGCCATGCCGGTCGAACGGCGCGTGGTCGAGCTCGAGGCCGAGGTGGTCGAGGGCCGCATGGAGATCCGCGTGCTCGACCGCGGCACGGGCATCGACGACGCGCTCGCCGAGCAGGTGTTCGCGCCCTTCTTCACCACCAAGCCCGGCGGCCTCGGGCTCGGCCTCAACATCTGCCGCACCATCGTCGAGGCGCACCGCGGCCGACTGGTGTTCGACCACCGTCCGGGCGGTGGCACGGTATTCACCCTCGTGCTGGAGATCCCCTCCCCATGAACGCATCCGCCAACAACCTCTGCGTGGTCGACGACGACGAGGCCGTGCGCCGCTCGCTCGGCCTGCTGCTGCTCTCGCGCGGCTACGCGGTGCAGACCTTCGCCTCGGGCGAGGACTTCCTGGCCGGCGCCGACCTGCAGCGCGCGGGCTGCGCCATCCTCGACCTGCGCATGGACGGCATGAGCGGGCTGCAGGTGTTCGACGCGCTGCGCGCGCAGGACAGCCCGCTGGTGGTGCTGTTCCTCTCGGGCCACGGCGACATCCCGATGGCGGTGGAGGCGGTGCAGAACGGCGCCTTCGGCTGGCTCGAGAAGCCCTGCAACGACGAGCAGCTGCTCGACAGCATCGCGCGCGCCCTGCAGCGCGCCGGCGAGATCGCCGCGAAGCGCCAGGCGCGGCAGGCCGCGCAGTCGCTGTGGGACAAGCTCACGCCGCGCGAGATGCAGGTGGCGCGGCTGGTGGCCGAGGGCAAGCCGAACAAGCAGATCGCGCTCGAGCTCGCGCCGCTCGAGCAGCGCACGGTGGAGACCCACCGGGCCCACGTGTTCGCCAAGCTGGGCCTCGCGAACAGCCACCAGCTCGACCGCTTCCTGCGCGAGCACGGGCTGTAGCCAGGGCCGCGCCGCCCCGGAAACGTCACCTAGGGTTAACCCTTGCGTACCGATACGTAGCCGCGCGGCGGTGGGCTACGGACGACGGCGCGCGCGCGCCGCGCCAGACTCCCCGGGCACCGATTCAGGCCGCCTCCAGCGGCCGCGACCCGAGACAAGGACACGCCATGAACACCCTCGCCCGCACCGGCGGCGCCCCCGCCGGCGCCTCGCCGGCCGACACCACGCCCTACACCTTCGAGGAGAAGCGCAAGCGCATCTTCGCCATCTTCGCCGCCTCCTCGGGCAACCTGGTGGAGTGGTTCGACTTCTACGTCTACGCCTTCTGCGCGATCTACTTCGCGCCGGCCTTCTTCCCCAAGTCCGACCCCACGGTGCAGCTGCTGAACACCGCCGGCGTGTTCGCGGCCGGCTTCCTGATGCGCCCGATCGGCGGCTGGCTGTTCGGCCGCATCGCCGACCGCAAGGGCCGCAAGACCTCGATGGTGACCTCGGTCGTGATGATGTGCGTGGGCTCGCTGGTGATCGCCTGCCTGCCGACCTATGCGCAGATCGGCGCCGCCGCGCCCGCGCTGCTGCTGCTCGCGCGGCTGCTGCAGGGCCTGTCGGTCGGCGGCGAGTACGGCACCACCGCCACCTACATGAGCGAAGTGGCGATGCGCGGCCAGCGCGGCTTCTTCTCCTCGTTCCAGTACGTCACGCTGATCGGCGGCCAATTGCTCGCGGTGGTGGTCGTGGTGGTGCTGCAGCAGGTGCTCGACGAGGCCGAGCTCAAGGCCTGGGGCTGGCGCATTCCCTTCGTGCTGGGCGCCGTGGCGGCCATCGTGGCGCTGCTGCTGCGCCGCACGCTGACCGAGACCGCCAGCACCAAGACCCGCGCCGCCAAGGGCGCCGGCACCATGGGCGAGCTGTTCCGCCACCACAAGCGCGCCTTCTTCGTGGTGCTGGGCTACACGGCCGGCGGCTCGCTGATCTTCTACACCTTCACCACCTACATGCAGAAGTACCTGGTGAACTCGGCCGGCATGTCGATCAAGACCGCCAGCAACGTGATGACCGCCTGCCTGTTCATCTACATGTGCATGCAGCCGCTGTTCGGCGCGCTGTCGGACCGCATCGGCCGGCGCAGCAACATGCTGCTGTTCGGCGCGCTCGGCATGCTGATGACGGTGCCGGTGCTCAGCAGCCTGCAGAACGTCGCGAGCCCGCTGATGGCCGGCGTGCTGATCACCGTCGCGCTGGCGGTGGTGAGCTTCTACACCTCGATCAGCGGCATCGTGAAGGCCGAAATGTTCCCGCCCGAGGTGCGCGCGCTCGGCGTGGGCCTGTCGTACGCGGTGGGCAACGCCATCTTCGGCGGCAGCGCCGAGTACGTGGCGCTGGGCCTGAAGTCGATCGGCCACGAGTCCTACTTCTACTGGTACGTGACCGCGATGATGGGCGTGGCCTTCCTGGTCAGCCTGCTGCTGCCGCGCCAGGCCACCTACCTGCATCACGACAAGTAAGACAAGGCGCTCGCGCGTCGAGAAGAGTCCCGCCGCGGGGTCCGCGCCGGGACTTTTTTCTTGAGGCCCGATTACTCCGCGCCGAGGCTGCGCAGGTAGGCGCACAGCATGTCGGCCAGGGCCTCGGAGTAGGCCTTGATCTGCGCCTCGGTGCGCGGCGTTTCCGAGAACTGCTTGCCGACCGCGCCGAAGGTGGTGGTGACCAGGTCGCCCGCCAGCGCGCGCCGCGCCTTCGACAAGCCGGGCAGCGCCTCGCGCAGGAAAGCCTGCATCGCGCGCTCGCCCGCGGCGCGCGCGGTCTGCGCCTCGGGCGCGTCGCGGTAGAACGGCGCCGCGTCGTGCAAGGCGGTGCGCATGCCCGCTTCCTCGCACTCCGAGCGCACGAAGGCATGAACCAGCCGGCGCAGGCGCTCGAGCGGCGGCGTCTGAACGTCCTCGAGGATGCCGCACAAGAGCTCGGTGGTCTGGCGCCATTCGTCGCTCTGCAGCCGGAACAGGATCGAGGCCTTGTTCGGAAAGTACTGGTAGACCGAACCCACGCTCACACCCGCGCGCTCGGCCACGCGCGTGGTGGTGAAGCGGTGCACGCCTTCGCGGGCCAGAACCTGAAGGGCGGCTTCGAGGATCGCCGCGACGAGGTCGTTCGAACGGGCCTGCTGGGGCTGTCTTCTCGAGGAGAGCGGGGCACTGCGGCGGGTGGGCATGGCGTGGCTTTCGGAATGCGAATGGAAAATCTGAAGCTTTCTTCATATTATCGACGCACACCGTCCGACTCTTGAAGAACACCATGAACACACTGACCACCGCACCGCTCGCGCCCCTGCTGGAGCGCCTGTTCGCCGAGGCCGATGCCTCCTCGCCGCGCACCAGCGCCGCCGTTGCCGGCCTGTCGAGCGACGAACTCGCGCGCCTGATGCAAAGCCGCACCGAGTACCTCGATTTCTACGCCCGCCTGAAGGACTTCCCGCTCGCCGTCTCGCGCGAGACCGGCACGCTGCTCTACATGCTCGCGCGCGGCAACGGCGCGCGCAGCATCGTCGAGTTCGGCACCTCGTTCGGCATCTCCACCCTGCACCTCGCCGCGGCCCTGCGCGACAACGGCGGCGGCCGGCTGCTGAGCACCGAGTTCGAAGCCTCGAAAGTGGCACGCGCCCGCGCGAACCTCGCGGCCGGCGGCCTTGCCGACCTGGTCGAGGTGCGCGAAGGCGACGCGCTGCGCACGCTGGCCAGCGACCTGCCCGAGCGCATCGACCTGCTGCTGCTCGACGGCGCCAAGGCGCTCTATCCCGAGGTGCTGGCGCTGGTCGAGGCGCGCCTGCGTCCCGGCGCGCTCGTGATCGCCGACAACGCCGACCACAGCCCCGAGTACCTCGCGCGCGTGCGCTCGAGCGCGGCCGGCTACCTGTCGGTGCCTTTCGCCTCCGACGTCGAGCTCTCGATGCGGCTGGGCTGAACCTTTCTTTTTTCCCGCCAGCCCCGCTGGCCGTAAGCGTCTGACGTCAAGCAACGCACCCCCGCGATCCTCGCGGCCGGGGTGCGTTTTCCTTTTCGCACCGGCCGTCCGAGGAATCACCTGGACCTCCTCAATGACCTCCACTTCCGCCCCGGCGATTCCCGCGCCGTCCCGCTCCGCGCAAAGCCGCCTGCTGCTGCTCGCCGCGGTGCTCTTCATCTCCTACCTCTGCGTCGGCCTCTCGCTGCCCGTGGTGCCGGTCCATGTGACGACGCGGCTGGGCCTCGGCAACTTCTGGGCCGGCCTCGCGGTCGGCATCGCCTTCCTCGCCACCGTGCTCACGCGCGCCCACGCGGGCAGCCTGTCGGACCGCCAGGGTCCCAAGCGCGCCGTGGTGCGCGGGCTGGCCTTCTATGTCGCGGGCGCGCTCGTCGCGTGGCTCGCGGGCCTGTGGATTCCCACGCCGTGGATCGGCTTCGCCCTGCTGGTCGCGGGCCGCCTGCTGCTGGGCCTCGGCGAGAGCCTGGTGGCCGTCGGCGTGATCGGCTGGGGCATCGGCCTCGTCGGCCCCGCGCGCTCGGGCCAGGTGCTCGCGCTCGTCGGTGCCGCCATCTACGGCGCGCTCGCGGTCGGCGGTCCGGTCGGCCTCGCGCTGCTCGAACGCTTCGGCTTCGCGGGTGCGATGGCCGCGAGCGCGCTGCTGCCCTGCATCGGGCTGCTGGCCGTGTGGCGGCTCGAGGGCGTGGCGGTGCAGCCGGGCGCGGGCCGGCCCTCGCTGCGCAGCGTGCTCGGCATCATCTGGCCGCATGGGCTGATCGTGTGCCTGCAGGGCATCGGCTTCGCGGCCATCGGCGCCTTCTTCGTGCTGCACTTCCGCGGCCAGCACTGGTCGCATGCGGGCCTCGGGCTCACGGCCTTCGGCAGCGGCTTCGTGCTGGTGCGTTTGCTGTTCGGGCATCTGCCCGACCGCATCGGCGGGCTGCCGGTGGCGATCGTGTCGCTGGCGGTCGAGGCCTTCGGCCAGGCGCTGATCTGGCAGGCGCCGAGCCCCGTCGCCGCGCTCGCGGGTGCCTTCCTCACCGGCCTCGGCTGCTCGATGATCTTTCCGGCCATGGGCCGAGAAGTGGTGCGGCTGGTGGCATCGCAACTGCGCGGCACCGCGCTCGGCGGCTTCTCGGCCTTCCAGGACCTGGCCTACGGGCTCACCGGCCCCGTGGCCGGGCTGCTCGCGGACCGCGCGGGCTATGGCGGCGTGTTCCTCATCGGCGCGGGCGCGGCGCTCGCCGGCCTCGCGATCGCACTGCGGCTGCGCAGCGTCGCGCGTGCATGAGAAAGCCCCACTCTCCCTTCGCACCGCAGGCCCTCTCTCGCGTTCGAATACACTCCACGCCGCTTGCAGCCTGCATCCGAGGCTGCGCCGTCATAGGCAACATGACGAATCAAACCTATCAGGAACTCAGTTGAACCGCATCGAACTCGTTGAGAAAATCGCCACCACCCACAACGTCAGCAAGGCAGAAGCCGCGCGCATCGTGGAAACGGTCACCAGCTCCATCGTCGCCGCCGTGAAGAAGGGCGACCCCGTCCAGATCGTCGGCTTCGGCACCTTCAAGCAAGTTGCTCGCGCAGCCCGCACCGGTTTCAACCCGAGCGTCGGCACCAAGATCAAGATCGCCGCCCAGAAGGTGCCGAAGTTCGTGCCGGGCGCCGCCTTCAAGGCCGCCGTGGACCCGAAGGCCGCCAAGCGCAAGGCCGATGCCAAGCCCGCCGCCAAGTCGGCTGCGAAGCCCGCTGCCAAGCCGGTCGCAAAGAAGGCTGCTGCCGCCCCCGCCAAGAAGGCCGTGGCCGTGAAGAAGAAGTGATGCACCGCGGCCTCTCGCAGGCCGCATGCACGCGATGAAGACGGCCCCGCGGGGCCGTTTTCTTTTGGGGCGGCCGAATCAGGCGCGCTTCCTCGGCCGCCGCACCGCCTGCGCGCCCGTGCTGAACTCGGCCGCCGCTTCCACCACCCACTCGCTGAACAGCTGCACCGCCTGCGAATCGCGCTTGTGCTCGGGGTACACGAGGCAATAGCGCTTCTCGTGCTTGAGGCTGATGTCGAAGGGCATGGCCAGCGTGCCGCGCGCCACGTCCTCCTGCACGTAGAAGCGCGGCACCAGCCCCACGCCCAGGCCCGCGCGCGCGGCATCGATCACCATCGCATAGAGCTCGAAGCGCATCGCCGGCGGCGGCACCGGCAGCGTCGAGCCCGCGGCCTCGAACCAGCGTTGCCAGGCCTCGGGCCGCACGCGCTTGTGCAGCAGCGGCAGCGCGATCAGGCCGGCAGGCTTCTTCAGCTTCGAGAGGTCGAAGTGGGCGGGGCTCAGCACCGGCACCACCTCCTCCTCGAACAGATGCACCTTCTCGACCGCATCCCACACCGGGTCGTCGAAGTGCAGCGCAGCATCGAGGTTGGTGCCGCGGAACGCGAAGGGCTCGGCGCGCTCCGACAGGTTGACGGTGATGCCCGGGTTCCTGCGCAGGAAGTCGTGCAGCCGCGGCAGCAGCCAGCGGCTCGCGAAGGTCGGGATCACGGCGAGCTCGAGCACGCCGCCCGCGCCCTTGTGCTGCATCAGCGACTTGGTGTGCAGCTCGATCTCGTCGAGGTTGCCGCGGATGTTGCGCGCATAGAGCCGGCCCGCGTCGGTCAGCACCACCTGCTTCTTGCCGCGGCTGAACAGCTTCACGCCGAGGAAGCCCTCGAGCACGGCGATCTGCCGGCTCACCGCGCTCTCGGTCAGGTACATCTCGGCCGCGGCGCGCGCGAAGCTCTCGTGGCGCGCGGCCGACTCGAACAGCGACAAGGCGACGGTGCTGGGGATTTTTCGCTTCATGACGGATCGCGGCCCTTGGATCGAGGCGCCATTCTTGACCAGGACGAGCCGCGGCGGCACCTATTCCTCCACCTGGATGCGCGCGGCGCGCACCACCGTGCCCCAGCGCGCGTTCTCGCTCTTCACGAAGGCGCCGAAGTCGCGCGGCGCGATGTTCGAGGGCGTGTAGCCGATGTCGGTCATGCGCGCGCGTGCCGCCGGATCGCGCACCACCTTCTCGACCTGCGCCTGCAGCGCCTCGACCACGGCGGCGGGCGTGCCGGGCGGCGCGAGGATGCCGAACCAGGTGTCGGCATCGACCGCGTAGCCGAGCTCCTTGAGCGTCGGCACGTCGGGCAGGCCCGCGAAGCGCTCGGGCGAGCCGAGCGCGAACAGCTTGAGCTTGCTGCGGCTCGCGACCGCCAGCGGCGTGGGCACGAAGCCGTACTCGACGTCGCCGGCCATCACGGCCGACATCACGGGCGCGGCGCCCGCATAGGGCACGGGCAGCGCCTTCGTGCCCTCGGCGCGCGAGCGCAGCAGCTCCATGCCCATCTGCGCCATGCTGCCCGGGCCCCAATGCGCATAGGTGACCTCCCTGGCGCGCGCGCGGGCCACGAAGTCGGCCACGTCCTTGGTCTCGCTCGCGGGCCGCGCGGCCATCACGAAGCCCATCTTCGCGACCAGTGCCACGGGCTGGAAGCCGTCGGGGTCGTAGCGCACGGCCTTCTTGTAGATGTGCGGCGAGACCGAGATGAAGTCGGCCGCCGCGAACAGCAGCGTGGTGCCGTTGGCCGGCGCGGCATAGACGTAGTTGGCGCCGAGGATGCCGTTGACTCCGGGCCGGTTCTCGACGATCAGCGGCTGGCCCAGCGTGCTGCCGATCTGCGTGGCGACCAGCCGCGCGAGCACGTCGGTGCCGCCGCCGGGCGCATAGGGCACGACCAGGCGGATCGGCCCGGGCGGTGCCCAGTCGGCGCGGGCCGCGAAGCCGCCGAGGGCCGCGCAGGCGATGGCCAGGGCCGCGAGGCGGCGCGTCGTGATGAAGGGCATGTCTGTCTCCTTGGTTGTATGGACGTGCCGCGCCGCACCGCGCGGGCGGTGATGGCTGGGCAGCTGGAAAGAAAGCGGGGGCCGCGTCAGCGCGGTATCGCGTGGCGCGCGGCATGCGCGCCCGCGATGCGTCCGAACACGGCGCCGCGCAGCACCGAGGTCGCGCCCGTGTAGACCTGGTGGTAGAGGCCCGCGGCCTCGCCGGCCGCATAGAGGCCGGGGATGGTGCGGCCGTCGTTGTCGACCACCTGCGCATCGCGGTTGGTCTTCACGCCGCCGAAGGTGAAGCAGATGCCCGACATCACCGGGTAGGCGCAGAAGGGTCCGCGCGCCAGCGGCAGCGCCCAGTTCGACTTGGGCGGCGCGATACCCGCGGTGGCCACGCCGTCCACCGCGAGCGGCGAGAAGCGCGCGTCGGCATCGCCCGCGCAGGCCGCGTTGAAGGCCGCCACCGTGGCCAGCAGGCCGGCCGGATCGATGCCGCAGGCGCGCGCGAGCGCGTCCAGCGACCCGGCCTCGATCGGCGGCTGGTCGGTGCGGATGCCCTTCTTCCAGTTCGGCACCTCGTGGATGCGCTGGTCGTAGACCATGAAGGCGATGCCGTCGGGCTGGTCCTTGATGGCGCGCGCGATCGGGTCGTAGTGCACGTCGACCGGCCCCGGCGCCTCGTCGACGAAGCGCCGGCCCTCCTTGTTGACCAGCAGGCCGTACGAGAAGCTCATCACCAGCGGCTCGACCTGGGCCGAGCGCGGGTCCATCGGCTCGGCATGGTAGGAGCCGAAGTCGCCGGCCGGCGCGCCGCCGGCATCGAGCGCCATGCGGATGCCCTCGCCGCGGTTGTAGTAGCCGCCGCGCGCCACCGGCCGCAGGTAGCGCGCCTGCGGGCCGATGTAGCGCGTGAGCATCTCGGGGTTGCCCTCGAAGCCGCCCGTGCCCAGCACCACGCCGCGCGCCACGATGCGCCGCACGCTGCCGTCGGGCCCGACCGTGTCGACCGCCAGTTCGCCGCGCGCGTCGGCGCGCCGCAGCTGCTGCGCGGTGCTGCGGTAGCGGATCGCCACGCCCAGGCGCAGCGCTTCGTCGCGCAGCGCCTCGATCAGCGCGAGGCCGCCGCCCACCGGCATCAGCCGCGGCGCGGCCGCGGTCACGAAGTAGGTCGGCAGCGCCGCGAAGCGCACGCCGAAGCCCTGGAGCCACCGCACCGTGGCGCCGGCCTCGCCGGCCAGCGTGGCGACCAGCTCGGGGTCGGGCATGCCGTGCGCCTTGACGTGCGGCGGCCAGTCCTCGTAGGGCGCGGCCGCGTGCTGCACGATCTCGGGGTCGATGTGGTGGCCGGCATTGGCCACCAGCAGTTGCTCGAAATCGTCGCTGACCTCGGTCTCGCTCTTCATGCGGAAGTAGGACTCGGTCCAGCGCGTGTTGCCGCCGAACTCCTCGGGTGTGGCGCGTTCCAGCACCGTCACGGTCGCGCCCGCGGCGGCCGCGGCCACCGCCGCGCTCAGGCCCGAGATGCCGCAGCCGACGACCAGCACGTCGCAGCGGTCGATGGGCAGGGATGCTTCGTTCATGTCTCCACTTTCTTCTCGTGTCGTTGCGTCGCGCGCGGCTGTCAGTACTTGCGGATGAACGGGTCCGGCATGTCGAGCTCGGTCGAGATCCACACGCTCTTGGTCTCGAGGAATTCCTTCACCGCCTCCACGCCGCCCTCGCGGCCCTGGCCGCTGTCCTTGAAGCCGCCGAAGGGCGTGGTGAAGCTGGTCGAGCGGTAGTTGTTGATCCACACCGTGCCGGCCTTGAGCCGCTCCGACATGTGCATCGCGCGGTGCAGGCTGCGCGTCCACACGCCGGCCGCGAGGCCGAAGCGGATGTCGTTGCCGATGCGCACCGCGTCGGCCTCGTCCTTGAACTTGAGCACCGACAGCACCGGCCCGAACACTTCCTCCTGCGCGATGCGCATGCCGTTGTCCACGCCCGTGAAGATGGTCGGCTCGACGAACTGGCCCGCGCCGTAGCCCGGGCCGCTGCGCACCTTGCCGCCGAACGCGCAGTGCGCGCCCTCGGCCCTGGCGATGTCGATGTAGCTCACCACCTTGTCGAACTGCGGCCGCGTGGCCACCGGCCCCACCTGCACGTCGGGCAGCGAAGGGTCGCCGAGCTTGGCCTTGGAGGCGATCGCGACCAGCCGCTCGACGAACTCGTCGTGGATGCTCTCCTGCAGCAGCAGCCGCGAGCCCGCCATGCAGGTCTGGCCACCGGCCGAGAAGATGCCGGTGATCACGCCGTTGGCGGCGCGCGCGAGGTCGGCGTCGTCGAACACGATGTTGGGCGACTTGCCGCCGAGCTCGAGCGTCACGCGCTTGAAGTGCTTCGCCGCCGCCACGCTCACGCGGCGCCCGCCCTCGTCGCCGCCGGTGAAGGCGATGCAGGCCACGCCCGGATGCTCGACCAGCGGCTCGCCCACCTCCTTGCCGAAGCCCGTGACCACGTTGAACACGCCGGGCGGAAAGCCCGCCTCGGCGAACAGCCGCGCGAGCTCGAGCAGCGACACCGAGGTGTGCTCCGAGGGCTTGGCGACGATGGCGTTGCCGGCCGCCAGCGCCGGCGCCACCTTCCAGGCCGTCAGCAGCAGCGAGGAGTTCCACGGCGTGATGGTGCCGACCACGCCGATCGGCTCGAGGCGCGTGTAGTTGAAGACCTTGGGCTTGTCGATCGGGATCACCGCGCCCTGGATCTTGTCGGCCAGGCCGCCGTAGTAATAGAAGTACTTCGCCATGTACGACACCTGGCCGCGCACCTCGCTGCGCAGCTTGCCGTTGTCGCGCGCCTCGGCCTCGGTGAGGGTGTCGAGGTTGGCCTCGATCAGCGCGCCCAGCCGGTGCAGCAGCATGCCGCGCTGCGTGGCCGACATCTGGCCCCACGGGCCCTGCATCGCAGCCTCGGCCGCCTTCACCGCGCGGTCGACGTCCTCGGCATTGCCCTGCGGAATGCGGGCCCAGGGCTCGCCCGAGAACGGGTCGAGCGAATCGAACCACTGGGCCGAGGCGCTCGCCTGCCATTCGTTGCCGATGAAGAGTCTGTACTGCTGCATTGCTTGCGTGCTCCGTGTGTGGGCCGGGTGAACTGGATGAATGGCTTTCAGTTTCCGGCGCGGCACGCGGGGGCACAAGCGATGAGTCCTGGGCCTCTCGTGAGCTTTCGTCATCGATGGCCGCGGCGGCGTTCAGCGCAGCACGCGCGACTTGTCGCAGGCCTCCTCGAAGATCCGGTGGATCAGCTCGCGGAACCAGCGGTGGCCCGCGTCGTGCTCGTTGCGCGGATGCCAGACCGCGTCGATCGACAGGCCCAGCTCGGGCAGCGGCATCGGCACCGCCACGCAGTCCGAACCCGAGAGCACGCTGTCCATCCAGTGCGCGGGCATGGCGGCGATCAGGTCGGTGGATTCGATCACCGGCACCATGCCGAGCCAGGTCGGCACCTGGATCATCACGCGGCGCGCGAGCCCGCGCTCGGCCAGGATCTCGTCGAGGATGCTGCTGCCCACGCCCGAGACCTTGAGGTGGCCCAGCGAGAGGTACCTGTCGAGCGTCATCGGTTCGGAGGCCGCGGGATGGCCCTTGCGCATCAGCACCATCCACTGGTCGTCGAGGATGCGCCGCGAAGCCGACAGCACCGAGCGCCCGCGCGACACCGACAGCCGGATCTCCACGCCCTCGTACTCCACGCGGTCCGAGGGCTGGTACATGTCGAAGGACTGCACCGACAGGCTGACGCCGGGCGCCACCGAGCTCAGGTGGATGCACAGCCGCGGCAGCAGCAGCACGCCGACGTAGTCCGACAGCCGCAGGTGGAAGGTGCGGCGCGCGGTCGCGGGATCGAAGCCGCCGCGCACCTCGATCGCGCTCTCGATCTCGCTGAAGGCCTTGCGGAAGCTCGTGGCCAGCCGCACGGCCTCGGGCGTGGGCGCCATGCCCTGCGGCGTGCGCGTCAGGAGCGGGTCCTTGAACTGCGTGCGCAGGCGGCGCAGCGCATGGCTCACGGCCGAGGCGGTCAGGCCCAGCCGGGTGGCGGCCTTGACCACGCTGCGCTCCTCGAACAGGGCTTCGAAGATGACCAACAGGTTGAGGTCGATGCTGCGCAGGTTCAGGGGCGGACCGCCGGCGGCGTTCATGGGATGAATCCGGTTCACGATGAAGATGACAAAGATGATCTTGCCGCATGCGGGGGCGTCTTAGAACAATAAGCCCGCATCCCCAGCTTCCTCTCCATGACCTCGCTTTCCCCGCACGACCGCCACCCGCCCGCGAGCGATGGCCGCCCCGAGATATTCCCCGAAGGCTCCTGCGACACCCACTTCCACGTCTTCGGCGACGCGCGCGAATTTCCGCTGATCGACGAGCGTTCGTACACGCCGGCTCCGGCCTCCATGGCCGACTACCGGGCCGCCTTCGGTCCGGTGGGCGTCGAGCGCTGCGTGCTGGTGCAGCCCAGCGTCTACGGCCGCGACCATTCGCTGCTCAAGCGCACGCTGCGCGAAGCGGCGCCCGGCAGCATGCGCGGCGTGGCCGTGATCTTCGAGGACACGAGCGAGCGCGAGATCGAGGAACTGCACGCGCTGGGCGTGCGCGGCGCGCGCTGCAACGCGCTGTTCTCGGGCGGCGTGTCGGCCGCCAGCCTGCGCGCCATTGCCAGCCGCATCGCGGCCTTCGGCTGGCACCTGCAACTGCTGGTCGACGTGGAACGCGATCCCTTTCTGGTGCCGCGCGTTGCCGCCGCCGGGTTGCAGGTGGTGGTCGACCACTTCGGCCATCCGGCCCCGGGCTGGACGCCGCAGGGCCGCGGGCTCGCGAACCTGCGCGCGCTGCTCGCGGAAGGGCGCGCCTGGGTCAAGTTCTCGGGCGCCTACCGGCTCAGTGCATCGGCCTGCGCCACCGATCCCGTCGTGATCCCGCTGGCCCATGCGCTGGCGCGCGCCAACCCCGAACGCATCCTCTGGGGATCGGACTGGCCGCATCCCGGCATCGACGCACGCGCTCCCGCCAGCAGCGAACTGGCCGGAGCGCTGCGCGCCTGGTTGCCCGACGGCGACCTGCAGCAGGTGCTGGTGCACAACCCCACGCAGCTTTACTGGAACCATTGATTCATCACAGGGAGACGTTCGAATGACCGACAACAAGTTCAACCGCAGGACCTTCATCCAGGGCGGCGTCGCGCTCGCCGCATCGGCGGCGGCCTGGCCCGGCAGGGCGCAGGGCCGCGCCTTTCCGACCAAGCCCCTCACGCTGATCGTGCCCTTCGCGCCGGGCGGCAACGTGGACATCACCGCCCGCACCCTGGGCGTGCCGCTGACGCGGCATGCGGGGCAGTCGGTGATCGTCGACAACCGCGCCGGTGGCGGCGGTGCCGTGGGCACGGGCTGGGCCGCGCGCGCCGAGAACGACGGCCATTCGCTGCTGGTGGCCACGCCGGGCCAGCTCGGCACCCTGCCCGAGATGATCAAGGTGCCCTACCGCGCCGACAGCTTCGTGCCGGTGGCCGTGCTGAGCCGCACGCCCGTGGTGGTGGTGGTGCGCGCCAACGATGCGCGCTTCAAGACCGCGGGCGACTTCCTGCGGGCGATGCAGGCCGGGAGCGAGAACGTGACCATCGGCCATGCGGGCCCGGGCTCGCCGAACCACCTGGCGCTGCTGCAGCTCGAGGATGCCGCGAAGGCACGCGTCAATGCCGTGCCCTACAAGGGTTCGGGACCGGCCGTGGTCGACCTGCTCGGCGGCCAGATCGACGCCGTGATCGACCAGATCACGAGCTCGGCACCGCACATCAAGAGCGGCGGCCTGCGCGCGCTGCTGGTGCTCGGCCCGCAGGTCGGCGGCATGCTGGCCGGCGTGCCGAATCTGGCGCAGCAGGGCATTGCGAACTTCGACGCCACCACCTTCGTCGGCGTGTTCGCGCCCAGGGGCATCGCGCCGCAGACCGTCGCGAGCCTGCAGGGCTGGATCGCGAAGTCGGTGGCCGAGCCGGAGTTCTCGAAGCCGATCCGCGAACTGGGCAGCGAGCCCTTCGCCGAGAGCGCGGCCTACCTGCAGCGGCTGGTGCAGGAGGACGCGGTGCTGGCGGCGCGGCTGGTCAAGCAAGGCCGCCTCAAGGCGGACTGATCGGCACGCACGGCCAGCCATGATCGCCCACGTTCCACCCCCGGTCACGCTGGCGCAGCACTATCGGCAGTTTCTCGCGGCGCTGGCCGCCGCAGGCTTCGAGGGCGAGATCAGCCAGCGTCATGCCGACCGCACGGTGCTCGCGACCGACAACTCGATCTACCAGCGGCTGCCGCAGGCCGTGGTGTTCCCGAAGCATGCCGACGACGTGGTGCGGCTCGCGAGACTGATGGACCGCGACGAGCACCGGCGTGTGGTGCTCGCGCCGCGTGGCGGCGGCACCGGCACCAACGGGCAGTCGCTGACCGACGGCATCGCGGTCGACCTGTCGCGGCACCTGAACGGCATCGTCTGGATCGATCCGGTGCGGCGCGTGGCGCGCGTGCAGGCCGGCGTGGTCAAGGACCAGCTCAACGCGGCGCTCGCGCCGCACGGCCTGTTCTTCGCGCCCGAGCTGTCGACCTCGAACCGCGCCACCATCGGCGGCATGGTCAGCACCGACGCGAGCGGCCAGGGCAGCTGCAGCTACGGCAAGACGCGCGACCACGTGCTCGCGCTCGAGGTCGTGCTGCCGGGCGGCGAGCGCTTCGACAGCCGTCCCGCCGGGCCCGACGAACTCCAGGCCCAGCTGGCACGCCCCGGCCGCGTGGGCGATGCCTGGCGCTGCGCGCACCGGATCGCCGAGCGCGATGCCGCGCTGATCGAGCAACGCTTTCCCAGGCTCAACCGCTGCCTCACCGGCTACGACCTCGCGCACCTGCGCGAGCGCGACGGCCGCTTCAACCTCAACAGCGTGCTCTGCGGCGCCGAAGGCTCGCTGGGCTTCATCGTCGAGGCCGAGCTCAACCTGCTGCCGATTCCGCGCCACACGATGCTGGTCAACGTGCGCTATGCGAGCTTCATGGATGCGCTGCGCGACGCCCAGGCGCTGATGGCGCATGCGCCGCTGTCGATCGAGACCGTGGACTCGCGCGTGCTGAGGCTCGCGATGCAGGACATCGTGTGGCAGGGCGTGGCCGACTACTTCCCCTCGAGCGAAGACGGCGCGCCCACGCGCGGCATCAACATGGTCGAGTTCAGCGGCGATTCGCTGGAGGCACTCGAGACCCGCGTCGCGGCCTTCGTCGCGCACCTCGCGCGCGATGCCGGCGCGGCGCGCCTGGGCCACACCATCGCGGCCGGCCATGCCGCCGTGACCCGGGTCTATGCGATGCGCAAGCGCGCGGTGGGCCTGCTGGGCAATGTGCAGGGCGAGGCGCGGCCGCAGCCCTTCGTGGAAGACACCGCCGTGCCGCCCGAGCGGCTCGCCGACTACATCGCAGAGTTCCGCGCGCTGCTCGACAGCCACGGCCTCTCGTACGGCATGTTCGGTCATGTGGACGCCGGCGTGCTGCACGTGCGGCCCGCGCTCGACCTCAAGGACCCGGCCCAGGCCGCGCTGATCCGCCCGCTCTCCGACGCGGTCGCGCGGCTCACGCAGAAGTACGGCGGCCTGCTCTGGGGCGAGCATGGCAAGGGCGTGCGCTCCGAATACGCACCGGCCTTCTTCGGCCCGCTGTATGCGTCGCTGCGGGAACTCAAGGCCGCCTTCGATCCGCACAACCAGCTCAACCCCGGCAAGATCGCGACGCCCGCGGGCGTCGATGCGGCGCTGCTGCGCATCGACGAGGTGCCGATGCGCGCCGACGCCGACCGCCGCATCGACGAACGCGTGTGGCAGAGCTACGCCAGCGGCCTGCATTGCAACGGCAACGGCGCCTGCTACGACTTCGACCCCGACGACGCCATGTGCCCCTCGTGGAAGGCCACGCGCGAGCGCCGCCATTCGCCCAAGGGGCGCGCCTCGCTGCTGCGCGAATGGCTGCGGCTGCAGGGCGAGGCCGGCGTCGACGTGCTGCAGGCCGCGGCGCGGCAGCCCTCGTTCCTGGCCGGGCTGCCCGCGCGCTGGCGCAACGGCCGGCGGCGCGCGAAGGCCGCCGACGACTTCTCGCACGAGGTCTACGAAGCGATGGCCGGCTGCCTGGCCTGCAAGTCCTGCGCGGGGCAATGCCCGGTGAAGGTCAACGTGCCGGAGTTCCGCGCGCGCTTTCTCGAGCTCTACCACGCGCGCTACCTGCGCCCGCTCAAGGACTATTTCATCGGCTCGCTCGAATACAGCATGCCCGGCCTCGCGCGCATGCCGGCGCTCTACAACGGCCTGATGGCCCTGCCCGCGGTGCGCGGCCTGCTCGCGCGGCATGCAGGCATGGTCGATGCGCCACTGCTGAGCCGCTTCGATTTCGGCGCCACCCTGCGGCGCTGGAACGTGCGCCACGCCACGCCCTCGGCGCTGGCACGGCTCAGTGCCGACGAGCGCGCGCGCTCGGTGGTGCTGGTGCAGGACGCCTTCACGCGCTACTTCGAGACGCCCGTGCTCGCGGCCTTCATCGCGCTGGCCGCGCGGCTGGGCTGCACCGTGTGGCTCGCGCCCTTCCGGCCCAACGGCAAGCCGCTGCAGGTGCAGGGCTTCCTGCGTGCCTTCGACCGCGCGGCGCGCCGCAACGCCGACATGCTCGATGCGCTGGCGCAATGCGGCGTGCCACTGGTCGGCCTCGATCCCGCGATGACGCTGGTCTACCGCCAGGAGTACGCCAAGCTGCCGCGGATGGCGCGCCTGCCTTCGGTGCTGCTGCCGCAGGAATGGCTGCTCGATGCGCTGCCCGCCGAAGCGCCGCCGCGCGCCGCGCCGGGCGACTTCCGCCTGCTCGCGCATTGCACCGAGAAGACCAACGCGCCCGCGGCCGCCGCGCTGTGGCCCCGGGTGTTCGCGCGCGCCGGCCTGCGGCTCGAGGCGCAGGCCAGCGGCTGCTGCGGCATGTCGGGCACCTACGGCCACGAGCAGCGCAACCTGCAGACCTCGCAGCGGATCTTCTCGCAGTCGTGGGCGCCGCTGCTGGCGGCCGAGCCCGCGCCGGCGGAATTTCTCGCCACGGGTTATTCGTGCCGCAGCCAGGTCGAACGGCTGCGGGCGCGGCGCCTGCGCCACCCGGTGGAGGTGCTGGCGCAGCTGTATGGCGGTGGTCACGAAGAGGACGCCGACGCCGCGCACTGAACCCCGTCGATGAAAGGCGCTATCTTGTGTGCCGATCCATCGACCGGGTTCCCATGTCCAACGCCAGACTGCCCTCCTTCAAATTCCTGATCGGCTTCGAAGCGGCCGCGCGCCTGGGCAACTACTCGCGCGCGGCCGAGGAGCTGCACGTCTCGCAATCGGCCATCAGCCACCAGATCGCGCAGCTCGAGCAGCAGGTCGGCCAGCCGCTGTTCCGGCGCAAGGGACGCGGCGTGGAGCTGACCGTGGCCGGCGGCCTGCTGCTCGACAGCGTGGGCAAGTCGCTCGAGCAGATCCGCCACGGCCTGCACCGCATCGAGACCTACATGGACGACCGCCTCGTCACGCTGGTCTGCCCCGCGCCCGTCGCGCACGGCTGGCTGCAGCCACGCATCGACCGGCTGCTGCAGGCGCATCCCGACCTCTGCCCGATCGTCTCGGTCGACGAGAGCGCCCGCTTCATCGACGAGCTCGACGTGGACATCGCGATCACGCGCGAGCCGCTGCAGCAGCCGGGCGTGTTCGAGGTGCCGCTGCTGAGCGACGAGCTGGTGGCGGTCGGCCTGCCCGACGCCGACACGGATGCCGCGCCCGGCCTGCTGTGCCTCGAGCCCGACCTCACGAGCGACCGCATCGGCCCCTTCATCCGCGAGCACTTCGGCCAGTTGCGCAAGGCCGCGATCTACGACGACCCGCGCCTGCTGCTCGACGCCGCGCTGCGCGGCCGCGGCCTCGCGCTGGTGTCGCGGCTCTCGGCCGACGATGCGCTGCGCAGCGGCCGCTTGCGCCACCTGGCGGCCTCGCCGAGCCTGCCGCTCGGCACCCTCTGGATCTCCCGCACGGAAGGCCCGTCGCGCCTGCCGCTGGTGCGCGAGGTGTTCGACAGCCTGTGGGGCTTCGCGCGTGAAGACGGCCATTTCATGAGCCATATCGATTGATATGGCCAGAAAAGATCAATTGTGCGGATGAGTGAGCGTCTACAGAATCCGGGACTCCGTAGAAACCCTGATTCTTATGACGACTCGACGAACGCTCCTGGGCCTCGGTGGCCTGGGCCTCTTCCATGGACTGCTGAGCGCCTGCGGCGGTGGCGGCGGCAGCGCCGGCGGCCCCTCGCTCTCCTTTCCGCCGCCGGCGCCCGCTCCCGCGCCCGCGCCTTCCCCTGCACCCGCCAGCGTCTGGCGCATGCCCGACGAGGGCGGTGCCCATCGCGCCGTCTGGATGGCGTTCGCCGCGCGCGAATCGATCTGGAGCGCCGAACTGCGCCAGCCGGTGCAGCGCGCGCTGGCGCGCATCGCCAATGCGATCAGCGTCTACGAGCCGGTGAAGATGCTCGTGAACGCCGAGGATGCGGCCACGGCACGCCAGCTCTGCGGCTCCAACGTGCAGCTGATCGAACACCCGATCGATGACCTCTGGATGCGCGACACGGGTTGCGTGTTCGTGCGCAACGCCCGCGGCGAGCGGGCCGCCGTGAATTTCAACTTCAACGGCTGGGGCCGCAAGCAGCCGCATGCGCGCGACGCCACGGTGGCGGCGCGCATGGCCGAACTCGCGGGCGTGCCGCTGCTGCGCAGCCGCCTGGTGCTCGAAGGCGGCGGCATCGAGGTCGACGGCGAAGGCACGGCCATCGTCACCGAGAGCTGCGTGCTCAACGAGAACCGCAACCCGGGCGTGACCAAGGCCGCGGCCGAGGAAGAGCTCCAGCGCCTGCTGGGACTCACGAAGATCATCTGGCTGCCCGGCATCGCCAACCGCGACATCACCGACGGCCATACCGACTTCTATGCACGCTTCCTCAAGCCGGGCGTGGTGGTGGCGGCACTGGACAACGACCCCGAGTCCTTCGACCATGCCGTGACCCGGCGCCACCTGGAACTGCTGCGCACGGCGACCGATGCGCGCGGACGCGCCCTGCGCATCGTCACGCTGGCCACGCCGGGCCGGGTGCGCCCCACCTACGCACGCAAGGAGTTCGCGGCCGGCTACGTGAATTTCCTGCTGACCGACAAGGCCGTGTTCCTGCCCGAGTTCGGCGATGCGGCGGCCGACGCAGCGGCCCGCGCGGCGCTTTCCGCGGAACTGCCGAGCCACCAGGTCGTGCAGCTCGACATCGATGCCATCGCCGCGGGCGGCGGCGGCATCCACTGCACCACGCAGCAGGAGCCGGCGTGACCCCGAACGCTTTCGCCAGGAGACCGACATGCATTTCTCGATGACCCGCCGCCGCCTGACCAGCGCCCTCGGCCTCGCGCCGCTGGGCTGCATCGCCGCCTCGCCCGCCGCCACGCCCGAAAGCTGGCTGATGCCCGACGAAGCCGCGCCGCACCGCGCCACCTGGATGTCCTTCGGCCCGAGCGAAGCGATCTGGGGCCGGCGCCTGCTGACGCCGGTGCGCCAGCACCTGGCCCGCATCGCGCGCACCATCGCCGAGTTCGAACCCGTGCACCTGCTGGTGCGCGAACGCGAGCACGACCTGGCCGCGCGCCTGTGCGGCAACCGCGTGCAGCTCGAGGTGCAGCCGGTGGACGACCTCTGGATGCGCGACACCGGGCCGGTGTTCGTGCGCAATGCGGCGGGCGAATGGGGCGGCGTCGACTTCAACTTCAACGGCTGGGGCGGCAAGCAGGCCCATGCCGACGATGCCGAGGTGGCGGGCTATGTGAGCGGTGCAGCCAAGGCACGGCCGCTGGCCACGGAGCTGGTGCTCGAGGGCGGCGGCATCGAGGTCGACGGCGCGGGCACGGCGCTGATCACCGAGAGCTGTGTGCTCAACGCCAACCGCAATCCCGGCTGGCGCAAGGAGGACTGCGAGGCCGAACTGCGGCGCCTGCTGGGCCTGCGCAAGATCATCTGGCTGCCCGGCATCGCGGGCCGCGACATCACCGACGGCCACACCGACTTCTATGCGCGCTTCGCGGCACCGGGCATCGTGGTGGCGGGCCTGGAGAACGACCCCGATTCCTACGACCATGCCGTGACCCGGCGCCACCTCGAGATCCTGCGACAGGCCACCGACGCGCGCGGCCAGCGCCTGCGCGTGGAAGTGCTCGCAGGGCCGGATTCGGTGCGCGACGCCTACGACAGCGACGAGTTCGCGGCCGGCTACATCAACTTCTACGTCTGCAACGGCGCCGTCATCGCGCCGCAGTTCGGCGATGCGCGCGCCGACGGCAACGCCCGCGCACTGCTGCGCGAGCTGTTCCCGAAGCGCGAGGTGGTGCAGCTCGACATCGATGCGATCGCCGCGGGCGGCGGCGGCATCCACTGCACCACGCAGCAGCAGCCGCGTTGAGGTTGCTCAGGCCACCGGCGGCAGTCGATCGAGCAGCTTGTCGAGCGTGATCGGATAGCTGCGCACGCGGATGCCGGTCGCGTTGTAGACCGCGTTGGCGACCGCGGCCGCGACGCCGCACATGCCGAGCTCGCCCACGCCCTTGGCCTTCATCGGCGAGGAGATCGGATCGGTCTCGTCGAGGAACACCACGTCCTGGTGCGGGATGTCGGCATGCACCGGCACCTCGTAGCCCGCGAGGTCGTGGTTGACGAAGAAGCCGTGCCGCTTGTCGACCGCCAGTTCCTCCATCAGCGCGCCGCCCACGCCCATGGTCATCGCGCCGATCACCTGGCTGCGCGCGGCCTTGGGGTTGAGGATGCGGCCCGCGGCGCAGACCGCGAGCATGCGCCGCACGCGGATCTCGCCGGTGACGGCATCGACGCCGACCTCGACGAAGTGCGCGCCGAAGGTCGACTGCTGGTACTTCTTGTCGAGGTCGCCGTACTCGATGCCGTCCTCGGCCGAAAGGCCTTCGGTGCCCGCGGCCTCGGCCAGCGGCACCGCGCGTTCGCCGGCGCGCACCATGCCGTCGGCAAAGCTCGCATCGGCGACCGCGAAGCCCAGCTTTCCCGCCACCGCCTCGCGCAGCTTCATGCAGGCCGCGAACACGCCCGAGGTCGAGTTGTTCGCGCCCCACTGCCCGCCCGAGCCCGCCGAGGCCGGGTAGGCCGAATCGCCGAGCCGCACCTGCACCTTGTCGAGCGGCAGCCCCATGGTCTCGGCGGCGGTCTGCGCAATGATGGTGTACGAGCCGGTGCCGATGTCGGTCATGTCGGTTTCCACCGTGACCACGCCGCGGTTGTCGAGCCGCACGCGCGCGGCCGACTTCGTGAGCAGGTTGTTGCGGAAGGCCGCGGCCACGCCCATGCCGACGAGCCAGCGGCCGTCGCGCTGTTGGCCCGGCGACGCGTTGCGCCGGTTCCAGCCGAAGCGCTCGGCGCCGGTGCGCAGGCATTCGATCAGGCTGCGCTGCGAGTACGGGCGCTCGGGCTTCTCGGGATCGACCTGGGTGTCGTTGAGCACGCGGAACGCGATCGGATCGATTCCGAGCTTCTCGGCCATCTCGTCCATCGCGACCTCGAGCGCCATCAGGCCCGGCGCCTCGCCGGGCGCGCGCATCGCGTTGCCCTCGGGCAGGTCGAGCACCGCGAGCCGCGTGGCCGTGAGCCGGTTCGCGCCGGCATACAGCAGCCGGGTCTGGTTGACCGCCGTCTCGGGCTGGCCGCCCTCGAGGTCGCCCGACCAGCCCTCGTGCGCGATGGCGGTGATGCGGCCGTCGCGCGCGGCGCCGATGCGGATGCGCTGCACGGTCGCGGGCCGGTGCGTGGTGTTGTTGATCATCAGCGGCCGCGTCAGCGCCACCTTGACGGGCCGACGCGCGGCGCGCGCGCCCAGCGCGGCGAGCAGCGCATCGGCGCGCACGAACAGCTTGCCGCCGAAGCCGCCGCCGATGAAAGGCGAGACCAGGCGCACGTTCTCCTTCGGGATGCCCAGCGTCTTGGCGACGTCGCCGACGCCCCAGGCGATCATCTGGTTGGCGGTCCAGATCGTGAGCCGGTCGCCCTGCCACTGCGCGATGGAGGCATGCGGTTCCATCATCGCGTGCGACTCGTCGGGCGTGCTGTAGGTCGCGTCGAGCTGCACCGGCGCCGCGGCGAAGGCGCCCGCGAAATCGCCGACCTTCGTCTCCGGCTCGCCCGAAAAGGCACTGGCCTTGGGCGGCTTCGCCGACGCCATCTCGGCCGCGAGGTCGAAGCGGCCGGCCGCGCGCGTGTACTCGATGCGCACCAGCTGCGCCGCGGCGCGCGCCTGCTCGAAGCTCTGAGCCACGACCACGGCCACCGCCTGGTGGTAGTGGTCGATCTCGGGGCCGGCCAGCAGCTTGGCGGTGTTGAAGTCGCCCTTGGCGAGCTTGCCGGCATTGCGCGCGGTGACGATCGCCAGCACGCCCGGCGCGGCCTGCGCGGCGCGCAGGTCCATCGAGGCGATGCGACCCTTGGCGATGCCGGCGCCGATCACGTAGCCGTAGGCCGCGCCCGGCACTTCGGCATGGCGCTCGTAGGCATAGCGCGCGCTGCCGGTGGTCTTGACCGGGCCGTCGATGCGGTCGGTGGGCCGGCCGATGACCTTGAGCTGGTCGATCGCGTTGGTGGTCGCGGGGGTGTCGAATTTCATGATGTTCAGCTCCTCGCCTGCACCAGGGCCGCCGCGAGCGCGCGTTCGGCCAATGGCAACTTGAATGCGTTCTCGTGGGTCGGCTGCGCATCGGCCAAAAGCCGTGCGCTCACCGCGCGCGCGCCCTGCGGCATCGCGGCCTCGGCGGCCTCGATGCGCCATGGCTTGTGCGCGACGCCGCCGAGCGCCACGCGCCCGGTGCCGTCGCGCTGCACGATGGCCGCCACCGACACCAGCGCGAAGGCATAGGAAGCGCGATCGCGCACCTTGCGGTAGATCTGCGTGCCACCCACGGGCCGCGGCAAGGTCACGCCGGTGATCAGCTCGTCGCGCTCGAGCGCGGTCTCGATGTGCGGCGTGTCGCCGGGCAGCCGGTGGAAGTCGGCGATCGGAATCACGCGCGTGCGCCCGTCGGGCTTCACGGTCTCGACGGCCGCGTCGAGCACGCGCATCGCCACCGCCATGTCGCTCGGATGGGTCGCGATGCAGGCCTGGCTGGCGCCGATCACCGCGAGCTGCCGCGTCACGCCGCCGATCGCGCTGCAGCCGCTGCCGGGACGGCGCTTGTTGCAGGGCTGGTCGGTGTCGTAGAAGTAGGGACAGCGCGTGCGCTGCAGCAGGTTGCCGGCCGTGGTCGCCTTGTTGCGCAGCTGGCCCGAGGCGCCGGCCAGCAGTGCGCGCGACAGCACGCCGTAGTCGCGGCGCACGCGCTCGTCGGCCGCCAGGTCGGTGTTGCGCACCAGCGCGCCGATGCGCAGGCCACCGTCGGTGGTCGCCTCGATGCGGTCGAGCTTCAATGTGTTCACGTCGACCAGGTGCACCGGCGCCTCGATCTGCAGCTTCATCAGGTCGAGCAGGTTGGTGCCGCCCGCGATGAACTTGGCGCCGGGATGGCCGGCCACGGCCGCCGCGGCCTGCGCGGGCGTCTGCGCGCGCTCGTAGGTGAAGGGCTTCATGCGCGGCTCCCGGCCACCTCGGTGATGGCATCGACGATGTTCGAGTAGGCGCCGCATCGACAGATGTTGCCGCTCATGCGCTCGCGCAGTTCGTCGGCCGACAACAGCGGCCGCGCGGTGAGATCGGCGCTCACGTGGCTGGGCACGCCGCGGCGCACCTCGTCGATGACGCCGACCGCCGAACAGATCTGGCCCGGCGTGCAGTAGCCGCACTGGTAGCCGTCGTGCTTGACGAAGGCCGCCTGCAGCGGATGCATGGCCTGCGGCGTGCCCAGTCCCTCGATGGTCGTGACCTGCGCGCCCTCGTGCATGACCGCGAGCGTGAGGCAGGAATTGATGCGGCGTCCGTCGAGCAGCACGGTGCAGGCGCCGCACTGGCCGTGGTCGCAGCCCTTCTTGGTGCCGGTCAGGTGCAGGTGTTCGCGCAGTGCGTCGAGCAGGGTCGTGCGCGTGTCGAGTTCGAGCGCATGCGATTGGCCGTTGACCTGCAACGAGAGTCTGGTGGAGGGCATGTTCGTGGGCGGTGGTGATGCTGCGGCCGGCGCGGCCGCGGCGGGAAGGTGGGACGAGACTGCCGCGGCGGTGGCGGCGGTCGCGATGAGAGCATCGCGCCGGGTGATCGAGGTCGTGGGGCTTTCCATGGGGGACTCCTGTGGTTGGAGGGTCGGATGCGCGTGGGAACACTGCTGATAGCGCGAGCCATCGGGGATTGCAGTAGGAGAAGGGATGTTGTTGGGTCCCGTGGGTGGCTCGCCGCGCGCGGGTGGCGGGTGCTTGCGCTCGTTTGCCCGTCTGGTGCGGGCGTGGCGAAGCACCATTCTTGGGAAGCGCTCGCGGAATCGATTGCGCGTTTCGCGCGTTTTCTTGCCTGATTCGACGAGCTTGCGCGGGTGCGCGGCGATGCGAGCGTTCGCGTGTAAGAAGGCGGGCTTACAAGTGGCTGTGACTACGCCTGACGCCGCGAGCCAGCGCCTCGGTCGCGCCTACCAGCGTCCCAACGAAAAAAGTCCCGTCGCATGGGCTGCGCGGGACTTTCAAAAAAGCGGACCTGGATGATCCTGGCGGAGAGTGTGAGATTCGAACTCACGGACGGTCGCCCGTCGGCAGTTTTCAAGACTGCTGGTTTAAACCACTCACCCAACTCTCCGGAGCCGGCGATTCTATGCCGAGCCCGGCCCGTGCTCAGTCCTCGGGCAGGAACAGGGTCTGCAGGTCGCTGAGGAAATCGAGCCCGCGCTCGGTGGGCCACACGCGACTCAGGTCGCGTTCGACGAGGCCCTTGCGCTCGGCCTCCTCCAGAGCGCGCTGGATCGCGGTGAAGGCCAGGCCGGTGCGCTCGCCGAACTGCATCAGCGTGAAACCGGCCTTCAGGCGCATGGCGTTCAGCATGAACTCGAACGGCAGGTCGGCCAGCGCGACCTCGTCGCTCTGCGCGACGGCGGTGCCGGCACGGGCGTTGTCCATGTACAGGCGCGGTTCGCGAAAGCGCACCTGGCGCACGATGCGGTGGGCGAAGCTGAGCTTGCTGTGGGCGCCGGCGCCGATGCCGAGGTAGTCGCCGAACTGCCAGTAGTTGAGGTTGTGCGCGCAGGTGTGGCCGGGCCGCGCATAGGCCGAGACCTCGTAGCGCGACATGCCGATGGCGCCGGTGCGCTCGGTGATGCGGTCGAGCATGGCGTAGGCGATGTCGTCCTCGGGCAGCTGCGGCGGGAACTTGGCGAACCAGGTGTTCGGCTCGATGGTGAGGTGATAGACCGACAGGTGCGGCGGCGCGAGCGCGAGTGCCTGCGTGAGGTCGGCGTCGAGCTGCTCGAGCGACTGGCCCGGCAGCGCGTACATGAGGTCGAGGTTGAAGGTGTCGAACGAGGCCGCGGCCTCCTCGGCGGCGGCGATCGCCTGGGCACGGTCGTGCACGCGGCCCAGCGCCTTCAGGTGTTCGTCGTTGAAGCTCTGCACGCCCAGCGACAGCCGGGTGACGCCGGCCGCGCGGTAGGCGCGGAAGCGGTCGCGCTCGAAGGTGCCGGGGTTGGCCTCGAGCGTGATCTCGCAGTCGGGCGCGAGCTTGAGGCGCGCGCGCACGTCGCCCAGCAGGCGGTCGATGGCCTGGGGCGAGAAGAGGCTCGGGGTGCCGCCGCCGATGAAGATGGCCTGGACGCCACGGCCCCAGATCAGCGGCAGCGCGGCATCGAGGTCGGCGACGAGCGCGTCGATGTACGCGGACTCGGGCATGCCTTCGGCCTCGGCGGTGCTCGTGGCGCGCCACTCGTGGGAATTGAAGTCGCAGTACGGGCACTTGCGCAGGCACCACGGCAGGTGGATGTACAGCGTGAGCGGCGGCAGCGCCGTCAGCTGCAGCGGGCCGGGACGCATCCAGTGCAGCACGTCGTTGGCGTGCGGCGCGCCGGCCGGCGCCGCGGGCTGGATGGGAACGACGGACGAGGGAGCGCTCACAGCCATCGCTCGCGCATCAGCGCCAGCATGGCGCGCGCGGCCTGGCCGCGGTGGCTGTGGGCGTTCTTCACCTCGGGCGTGAGCTGGGCGAAGGTCTTGCCGAAGGCGGGCAGGTACATCACGGGGTCGAAGCCGAAGCCGTTGTCGCCGACCGGCGCCGGCGCGATCTCGCCGACCACGCGGCCCACGGCGATCAGCGGCTCGGGGTCGTCGTGGCGGCGCAGCGCGACCAGGGTGCTGACGAGCGCGGCGCGGCGGTTGGCCTGTCCGGCCAGTTGCTCGAGCAGCGCCTTCACGTTGTTGGCATCGCCCTTGGGGTAGCCGAACTGGGTGGCGTAGTAGGCGGTGTCGACGCCCGGCAGGCCACCGAAGGCATCGACGCACAGGCCGGCGTCGTCGGCGATGGCGGGCAGGCCGGTGGAGGCGCTGGCGTGGCGCGCCTTGGTCAGCGCGTTCTCGACGAAGGTGCGGAACGGCTCCTCGGCTTCGCTCACGCCAAGCTCCGACTGCCGCACGAGCGTGACGTCGAGTTCGGCGAAGAGCTGCTGCAGTTCGGCCAGTTTGCCGGCGTTGTTGGAAGCCAGGACGAGTTTCATACGTGGAAAGGAATAACTGCGGCGGCCTTCTGCGGGCCGCGGTTCATGGCTGCTACTTGGCCTGCAGGGCCTGCTGCTGCAGGACGACGAGTTCGCCGATGCCCTTTTCGGCCAGGCCCAGCAGCAGGTTCATCTCCTCGCGCGTGAAGGCCACGCCCTCGGCGGTGCCCTGCACTTCGACGAAATGGCCGGCGCCGGTCATGACGACGTTCATGTCGGTGTCGCAGGCGGAGTCCTCGGTGTACTCGAGGTCGAGCAGCGGCGTGCCGCCGACGATGCCCACCGAGATGGCGGCGACATGGCCCTTGATCGGCGAGGCGGCCAGCGTGCCGGCGGCGATCAGCTTGCTGACGGCATCCTGCGCGGCGACGAAGGCACCGGTGATGGCGGCGGTGCGGGTGCCGCCGTCGGCCTGCAGCACGTCGCAGTCGAGGTGGATGGTGCGTTCGCCGAGCGCGGCGAGGTCGAACACGGCGCGCATCGAGCGGCCGATGAGGCGCTGGATCTCCTGCGTGCGGCCGGTCTGCTTGCCCTTGGCGGCTTCGCGGCTGCTGCGGGTGTGGGTGGCGCGCGGCAGCATGCCGTATTCGGCCGTGACCCAGCCTTCGCCGCTGCCCTTCTTGTGCGGTGGCACCTTCTCCTCGACCGAGGCGGTGCACAGCACGCGGGTCTGGCCGAACTCGATCAGCACCGAGCCCTCGGCGTGGATGGTGAAGCCGCGCGTGATGCGCACGGGGCGCAACTGGTCGGCGGCGCGGCCGCCGCTACGGGTGAAAGCTGTCATGGTCTGATGAAGAAGAAGGAAGGAAAAAACACGGGCGCGCCCTCGAACGGGAAGGCGCGGAACGATTCAGGTCTTGCGGGCCGCCGAACGCCGGATGGCTTCGTTGATCTCGGCGATCGAACGCTCGATGGCGTCCTCGTCGAGGTCCTCGATCTCGTCGTCGGCGAGCATGCCGGCCTGGATGGTCGAGGCGAACACGCCGTCGCTGATGCTGTCGGTGGAGATGCCGGGCTCCTCGCCGGGCGCGTCGGGCATTTCCCATTCGAGCGCGATCAGCGTCACGTTGTCGCTGTGCGAGCCGCCCTTGCGCAGCGCCATCTCGGCGAGGTCGGGGGCGGCATCGGACACGGGCTTGCCGGACGACAGGGTGTGGACGATCAGCGCGTCGTCGAGCACGCCCCAGACGCCGTCGGAGCACAGCATGATGCGGTCGCCGCGCTGCAGCGCCAGCGGGGCCGACACGTCGAACAGCGGCGTGGTGGGCGAGCCGAGGCAGGTGAGCAGCAGGTTGCGGTTGGCGGGCGAGGACTCGGACACGCCGCGGTGGCGCGGGCGCTCGGCATGCGAATGGTCGAGCGTGCGCACCAGCAGGCGGCCGTCGCGCACGACGTACAGGCGCGAGTCGCCGCAATGCATCCAGGTGGCCATGCCGGCCTGCAGCACGGCTGCGACCACGGTGGTGCGCGGGGTGTCGAGCATCGCCTTGCTGCTGGCGTAGCGCATGATCTGCTGGTGTGCGGCCATCGCCGATTCGGCGAGGAAGGCCTTGGGGTCCTTCACCATCGGGCGTGCCTCGCGCTGGTAGAGCGCGGCCACGGTCTGCAGCGCGATCTGCGCGGCCACCTCGCCTTCGGGATGGCCGCCCATGCCGTCGGCCAGCACGAACAGGCCCGATTCGCGCGTGTAGCAGTAGCCCATGCGATCTTCGTTCTTGACGCGGCCGCCCTTGCGGCTGACCTGGAAGACGGAGAACTTCATGGCCGCGTTTCCAGGCGGGCAAGGATCGGGGAGGCGATGCGCTGCGTCGTCATGCCGGGCGGGTCGTCGGTGCCGCCGCGCGGGGCGCGCTCTTCTTGTCGAAAGAGCGGATGTTGTCGATCGACAGGCGCACCTTCTCGCCCACCGTGAGCTTGGTGTAGCGGCGCTCGCCCTCGCGGCTGAGTTCCTTCTGCAGCGCGAACACGGACTGCGGGCGCGAGAGCGGATCGAGCGACATGCACCACTCGACCACCTCGATGAGGTTGTCGGAATAGACGCCGCGCAGGCGCGACAGCGAGAGGCTCAGGCGGTCCTTCTCGATGCGGCGCGGCGCGTCGTTGGGCGGGTAGCCCTGCATGCAGGCGTAGATGCAGGCGCCGATCGCGTAGATGTCGGTCCAGGGGCCCATCGAGGAATCGCGGCGGTACATCTCGGGCGCTGCGAAGCCGGGCGTGTACATCGGGCGGATGAAGATGCCTTCTTTGCTGAGCACCTCGCGCGCGGCGCCGAAGTCGATCAGCACGGCCCGGTCGTCGTCGGTGACGAAGATGTTGGCGGGCTTGATGTCGAGGTGCAGCATCTTGTACTGGTGCACGATGCGCAGGCCGCGCAGGATCTCGTCGAACAGCGAGCGGATCGTCGATTCGCGGAACACCTTCTGCCGCTTGAGGTCGCGCGCGGTGACCACGAAGTCCTGCAGGGTCGCGCCCTCCAGGTAGTTCATGACCATGTAGACGGTCTCGTTCTCGCGGAAGAAGTTGAGCACGCTGACCACCGAGGCATGCGAGATCTGCGCGAGCG
Organism: Variovorax sp. FG153; assembly: GCF_057809595.1. Lineage (NCBI taxonomy): Bacteria > Pseudomonadati > Pseudomonadota > Betaproteobacteria > Burkholderiales > Comamonadaceae > Variovorax > Variovorax sp. FG153. The sequence goes on along the minus strand of NZ_JBMDKG010000053.1, from coordinate 21,249 downwards.
AGCGGCCTTCCTCGAAGAAGCTCTTGAGGCCGAGGCGGTACAGCGAGAGCTTCTCGGCCGGCACCTGCGGGGCGAGTTCGCCGGGGCCGCGGGTGGCGAGCGAAGAAGGGAGATACTCCTTGACCGCGACCTGCTGGCCGCTGGGGTCGATCGCCAGGTACACCACCCCGAAACCGCCCGCCGACAACCTGCGAACGATGCGGTAGCCGCCGATGGTCGTATCGGGCGGCAGAGGTGACGGCTTGACCTTTGACATAATCCGGGAGTTTCGCCCGAAGGCGATGGTGCGGCAAGCGAACGCCGTGCCGGTGCCTCGGTGCATGCAAGCAGAACCACAGAGAGGCGCAATGCCAGTTTACAGCATGACCGGCTATGCCAGCGGCCAGAACGGCCCCTCGGGCAGCCACGCCGAAACCGACGCGCGGCCCTCCGCCGCGGGCCGGCTCGGGGTCGAAATCCGCTCGGTCAACAGCCGCTTCCTCGACCTCACCTTCAAGCTCCCCGAAGAGCTGCGCCAGCACGAAACCGCCCTGCGCGAACTGCTGACCGGCCGCCTCAAGCGCGGCAAGGTCGAGCTGCGCGCTGCCATCGAAAGCAATGTCCAGGGCGGCGTGGCGGAGCCTTCCGTCAAGCTGCTGCAGCGGCTCAACGGCGTGCAGGACGGCATCAAGGCCTGGCTGCCCGGCGCGCGCGAACTCAGCGTGGCCGACGTGCTGCGGCTGGCGGGCAGCGACAGCGCGCCGCGCGGCGACTGGGGCGCCGACCTGCTCGAGGTGGCCGGCAAGGCGCTCGATGCCCTGGTGTCGGCCCGCCAGCGCGAAGGCGCGCGGCTGGCCAAGATGCTCGAGGCCCACCTGGGGCAACTGCGCGAGCTGGTCGCCCAGGCCGGACCGCTGGTGCCGCAGCTGGTCGAACAGCAGCGCACCCGTTTCCTCGAGCGCTGGCAGGAGGCCATGGGCCTGGGCGCCAACGGCGGCGGCACGCTGCCCGAGGCGGCGCAGGACCGCGCGCTGACCGAGGCGACCGCGTTCGCGATTCGCATCGACGTGGCCGAGGAGCTGACGCGGCTGAACTCGCATCTCGACGAGATCGAGCGGCTGCTCAAGAAGGGCGGCGAGATCGGCAAGCGGCTCGACTTCCTGATCCAGGAGCTGCATCGCGAGGCCAACACGCTGGGCTCCAAGTCGGCGGCGCTGGAGCTCACGCGCATCGGCGTGGACATGAAGGTGCTGATCGAGCAGATGCGCGAGCAGGTCCAGAACATCGAGTGAGCGAGCGAGTGAAGGAAAGCATGGACTATCCCGGCAACATCTTCGTGGTTGCGGCACCGAGCGGGGCCGGCAAGTCGAGCCTCGTGAAGGCCCTGATGGAGCTCGACTCGGCGGTGCAACCCTCCGTGTCGCACACGACGCGCTCGCCGCGCGGGCAGGAGAAGCACGGCCGCGAATACTTCTTCGCCTCGACCTCGGAGTTCGACGCGATGGTGGCCTCGGACGCCTTCGTCGAATGGGCCCACGTGCACGGGCAACGCTACGGCACCTCCAAGAAGGCGATCGAGGAACGCATCGCCCAGGGCGCCGACGTGATCCTCGAGATCGACTTCCAGGGCGCGCTGCAGATCCGCAAGGCCTTCGCGAACGCGGTGATGATCTTCATCCTGCCGCCGAGCTGGGAAGAGTTGCGCTCGCGGCTGGAACGCCGGGGCGAGGACAGCGCCGCGGTCATCGAACTGCGGCTGCAGAACGCCGCCGAAGAGATGGCGCAGGCCGGGAAATTCGATTTCGTTATAATCAACGAGTTATTTGAGCGCGCACTGTTCGATCTCAAAGCGATCGTCCACGCTCAGCGGCTCCGGTATTCCGCACAGCGACGCGCGCGTGCCGACACTTTCGCCGCCCTGAACATCCCCTGATTCCTCGCTCACCGACCGAAAGATTCCATCATGGCCCGCATCACCGTCGAAGACTGCCTGCAGCAGATCCCCAACCGCTTCCAGCTCGTGCTCGCCGCGACCTACCGCGCGCGCATGCTGAGCCAGGGCCATGCCCCGAAGATCGAAAGCAAGAACAAGCCGGCCGTGACCGCGCTGCGCGAGATCGCCGAAGGCAAGATCGGCCTGGAAATGCTCAAGAAGGTTCCCGGCTGATTGCTGACGCAGGCTTGCAACGGAAAAGCACCGCGACGCGGTGCTTTTTTTACGCCTGATCACGTCCACACAGCGGTCACGCTAAAGTGATAGCCATGAGCGCGGTCGCAAAATCTCAGTCCCATGCCCCTGCGGGCACGCCGAAGCCGAGCCCGGCGGCGCTGAATGCGGCCGCCGCCAGCTTCGCGGCCCTGACGGCCAGGCTCGACTACCTGAGCCCCGAAGACACCGAACTGGTCCGCCGCGCCTACCGTTTCGCCGACGAGGCCCACCTGGGCCAGCTGCGCAACAGCGGCGAGCCCTACATCACCCACCCCATCGCCGTGGCGGCGCAATGCGCCGAGTGGAAGCTCGACGCGCAGGCCCTGATGGCCGCCCTGCTGCACGATGCCATCGAGGACTGCGGCGTCACCAAGCCCGAACTGATCGAGCGCTTCGGCGCGCCGGTGGCCGAGCTGGTCGATGGCCTCACCAAGCTCGACAAGCTGCAGTTCAACACGCGCGAGGAGAACCAGGCCGAGTCCTTCCGCAAGATGCTGCTGGCGATGGCGCGCGACGTGCGCGTGATCCTGGTCAAGCTGGCCGACCGCACGCACAACATGCGCACGCTGGCCGACGCGCCGCGCGAGAAATGGGCCCGGATCTCGCGCGAAACGCTCGACATCTACGCACCCATCGCGCACCGGCTCGGCCTCAATCAGACGTACCGCGAGTTACAGGAACTGTCGTTCCGGCACCTCAAACCGTGGCGCTATGCAACGTTGGCCAAGGCCGTGGCCAAGGCGCGCGGTCGCCGGCGCGACCTGATCCAGAAGGTGCAGCGCGAGGTCGAGACCGCCTTCGCCGCCGCCAACATGACGCTGCGGATCGCGGGGCGCGAGAAGACGCTCTATTCGATCTACCGCAAGATGGAGGAAAAGCACCTGAGCTTCGCCCAGGTCACCGACATCTACGGCTTCCGGCTGATCGTGCCGAACGTGATCGCCTGCTACACCGGCCTGGGCATCCTGCACCAGATGTACAAGCCGCTGCCGGGCAAGTTCAAGGACCACATCGCGATCGCCAAGCTCAACGGCTACCAGTCGCTGCACACCACACTGGTGGGCCCGGCGGGCGTCAGCGTCGAGTTCCAGTTGCGCACCGACGCCATGCACGTGGTGGCCGAGTCGGGCGTGGCGGCGCACTGGCTCTACAAGGCCGCGGACCCGAGCACGGCCAGCAACGACCGCCTGGGCACCAAGTGGCTGCAGTCGCTGCTCGACATCCAGGACGAGACGCGCGACGCCGCGGAGTTCTGGGACCACGTCAAGGTCGACCTGTTCCCCGACGCCGTCTACGTCTTCACGCCCAAGAGCCAGATCATGGCGCTGCCGCGCGGCGCGACCGTGGTCGACTTCGCCTACGCGATCCACAGCAACATCGGCGACCACACCTCGGCCGCGCGCATCAACGGCGACCAGGTGCCGCTGCGCACCGAGCTCAAGAACGGCGACGTGGTCGAGGTGATCACCGCGCCGGTCTCCACGCCCAATCCGGCCTGGCTCGGCTTCGTGCGGACCGGCCGTGCGCGCTCGAAGATCCGCCACTACCTCAAGACCCTGGCCCACGCCGAATCCGAAGGCCTGGGCGAGAAGCTGCTGGCGCAGGCCCTGCGCGCCGAAGGCCTGAGCAAGCTGCCCGAGGACGATGCGGAGCACCAGCCGCTGTGGGAAAAGCTGCTGCGCTTCACCGGCAACCGCACGCGCGCCGAACTGCTGACCGACATCGGCCTGGGCAAGCGCATCGCGAGCATCGTGGCCAAGCGGCTGATGGCGCTCATGGCCGAGCTCGGCGAGCGCCCCGACGCGCTGCTGTTGAGCCGCGAGCGCTTCATCTCGCACGAAACCATCTCGCAAGGCGCGGTCACGCTCGACGGCAGCGAGAACTCGTCGGTGCGCTTCGCGCTGTGCTGCCGCCCGATCCCGGGCGACCCGATCGTGGGCTACCTCGGCCACGGCGAGGGCCTGGTGGTGCACACCGAGGCCTGCGGCGTGGGCCAGCGCCTGCGCCACAAGGACAGCGAACGCTTCTTCGCGGTCGAGTGGGCTGACGAACCGACGCGCGCCTTCGAAACCGGCGTGATCATCACCGTGCGCAACGACAAGGGCGTGCTGGCGCGCGTGGCCGCCACGCTGGCCGATGCCGAAGCCGACATCACCCACGTCGAGATGGCCGACGAGACGCCGCAGGATTCGACCGATCTGCGCTTCGTGATCGCGGTGCGCGATCGCTCGCACCTCGATGCGGTGCTGCGTTCGGTGCGCCGGACCACCTCGGTGCTGTCCGCCGCGCGCAGCGTTCCCGCGTCCTGATTCCGCGCCTGCGGCGCAGCCTCTATGCGGCGCCTGGCTCCGGCGCCGGATAGACGACCGACAGCAACTCGACCTCGTGCGTGCCGCCCGGCGTCACGAGCTTGACCACGTCGCCCTCCCGCGCCTTCAGCAGCGCCCGCGCGATCGGCGAGATCCAGCTGACCTGCGACTGCGCGCTGTCGGCCTCGTCGATGCCGAGGATCGTCACGCTGCGCTCGTCGCCGTTCTCGTCCGCATAGCGCACCGTGGCGCCGAAGAAGACCTGGTCGCTGCCGTGGTGCACGGAGGGGTCGGTCACCTCGGCGATCTCGAGGCGCTTGGTGAGGAAGCGGATACGGCGGTCGATCTCGCGCAGCCGCTTCTTGCCGTAGAGGTAGTCGCCGTTCTCCGAGCGGTCGCCGTTCTTGGCGGCCCAGTGCACGGCCTCGACCACCTTGGGCCGCTCCTCGTCCATCAGGTGCAGCAACTCGGTCCGCAGCCGCTCGTAGCCCGCCGGCGTGATGTAGTTCTTGCCGCCCGCGGGCAGCGGCGGCATAGCGCCGTCGGCGCCATCGTCGTCCGCGTCGGAATCCATTTCCTTGGTGAATGCCTTGTTCAAGCGACGCCTTTCGGAGATCGAAAGAAAAGCGTGGCGTCCGCCGTGCACGGACGAGCCCCGCACCAAAAAGAAAAGGGTCAACTCGTTTCCGAGTTGACCCTTGAAGAGTGGTGCGGCTGGCAGGAATTGAACCCACGACCCCTTGGTTCGTAGCCAAGTACTCTATCCAACTGAGCTACAGCCGCACAGCTTGCGATCATAGCACGTATTTTTGGGACCTTTCCGATTCGTCGAAACAAATCTCAAAAATACGGGTGGTAGGCCGTGCTGGGCTTGAACCAGCGACCAACGGATTATGAGTCCGCTGCTCTAACCAACTGAGCTAACGGCCCACGTGGACCCGATTCTATTCGCGCCGAAAAGGCGCCCCGCTACTTGCGGTGGCTCAGCGCGTTGCTGACCAGCCTCGAGGTGATGTCGACGATCTGGATCATGCGCTCGTAGGGCATGCGCGTCGGGCCGATCACGCCCAGCGTGCCCACGACCTGGCCGTCGACCTCGTAGTTGGCGCTGACGATGGACAGCTCCTCGACCGGCACCACCTGGCTCTCGCCGCCGATGAAGATGCGCACGCCCTCGGCCTTGCTCGACACGTCGAGCAGCCGCATCAGCTGCGCCTTCTGCTCGAAGAGCTCGAAGGCGCGCCGCAGCTGCCCCATGTCGCTCGAGAAATCGCTGACCGCGAGCAGGTTGCGCTCGCCCGAGATCACGACGTCGTCTTCCTGCGATTCGCTCAGCACGTCCGAGCTGACCTTCACGGCCGCCTGCATCAGCGCCGCGATCTCGCCGCGCAGCGTGTCGACCTCGGACTGCAGCCGGTCGCGCACCTGCTCGATCGTCAGGCCCGCGTAGTGGGCGTTGATGTAGTTCGCGGCCTCGACCAGCTGCGACTGCGAGTAATCGGCCTCGGGAAAGATCACGCGGTTCTGCACGTCGCCCTCGGGCGAGACGATGATCACCAGCAGCCGGCGGTCCGACAGGCGCAGGAACTCGATCTGCTTGAACACCGACGAACGCCGTGGCGCCATCACCACGCCGACGAACTGCGAGAGGTTCGACAGCAGGTGCGCCGCATTGGCGATCACGCGCTGCGGCTGGTCGGGCGCGAGGCTCGGCGCGGCCAGGTGCTCGCGCTGCGCGGTGAGCATGGTGTCGACGAAAAGCCGGTAGCCGCGCGCCGTGGGCACGCGGCCGGCCGAGGTGTGCGGACTGGCGATCAGCCCGAGCGCCTCGAGGTCCGACATCACGTTGCGGATGGTCGCGGGCGAGAGGTCCAGGCCCGAGGAACGCGAGAGCGTTCGCGAGCCGACCGGCTGGCCATCGGCGATGTAGCGCTCGACGAGCGTCTTGAGCAGCAACTTGGCGCGGTCGTCCAGCATTGCAAGATTTTAGTGTTGTAATTTGTAGCCATGACTTCCCCCTTTCGTCACGTCGCGCTGATCGGCAAATACCAGGCTTCCGGTGCCCGGTGCGGCGAGCGCGACAGCGTGATGGAAGGCATCGCGAGCTTCCTCGAATCTCAAGGCTGCAAGGTCTACGTCGAGCAACCGCGCGGCGACGACGAACCGGCCCAGGCGCTGCCCACCGGCGACCGCTACGAAGCCCTCACGGTCGAGCAGATCGGCCAGCAGTGCGACCTCGGCCTGGTGGTTGGCGGCGACGGCACCATGCTCGGCATCGGCCGGCAGCTCGCGGCCTTCGGCATTCCGCTGATCGGCATCAACCGGGGCCGGCTCGGCTTCATCACCGACATCCCGCTCGACAACTACCAGGCCACGCTGATCCCGATGCTGGCCGGCGAATACGAGGAAGACCACCGCAGCCTGATGCACGCGCAGGTGATGCGCGACGGCGCCGTGGTGTTCGACGCGCTCGCGATGAACGACGTGGTGGTCAACCGCGGCGCGACCTCGGGCATGGTCGAGCTGCGGGTGTCGGTGGGCAAGCATTTCGTGGCCAACCAGCGCGCCGACGGCCTGATCATCGCGTCGCCCACGGGCTCGACGGCCTATGCGCTGTCGGCCGGCGGGCCGCTGCTGCATCCGGCGGTGCCGGGCTGGGTGCTGGTGCCGATCGCGCCGCACACGCTGTCGAACCGCCCGGTGCTGCTGCCCGATGCCGACGAGATCGTGATCGAGCTCGTGGGCGGGCGCGACGCCAGCGCGAATTTCGACATGCAATCGCTGGCCTCGCTCGCGATCGGCGACCGCGTGGTGGTGCGCCGCTCCGATTTCCGGGTGCGTTTCCTGCATCCGCGCGGCTGGAGCTATTTCGACACGCTGCGCAAGAAACTGCATTGGAACGAAGGAGGTTCCTGAGATGGCGCTCAGACGCATCGCACTGCGCGATTTCGTGATCGTGCGATCCCTGGAGATCGATCTGTCCGACGGCTTCACGGTGCTGACCGGCGAAACCGGCGCGGGCAAATCCATCCTGATCGACGCGCTGCAGCTCGCGCTCGGCAACCGCGCCGATGCGGGCGCGGTGCGCGAAGGCGCCGAGCGGCTCGACGTGAGCGCGGAGTTCGACCACGACCCGACCTTCGTGGCCTGGCTCGACGAAGGCGGCTTCGAGGCGGGCGATGCCCTGCTGCTGCGCCGCACCGTCGACCTGCAGGGCCGCAGCCGCGGCTGGATCAACGGCAGCCCCGCCACCGCGACGCAACTGCGCGACATCGGCGACCGGCTGCTCGACATCCATGGCCAGCATGCCTGGCAAAGCCTCACGCGGCCCGACGCGGTGCGCGGCCTGCTCGATGCCTACGCGGGCGTGCGCACCGATGCGCTCGACGCCGCCTGGCACGGCTGGCGCCAGGCGCTGTCCGCGCTCGAGCAGGCGCGCGGCACGCAGGATTCGCTGCAGCGCGAGCGCGAGCGGCTGCAGTGGCAGATCTCGGAGGTCGCGAAGCTCGCGCCCGGCGCCGACGAATGGGAAGAACTGTCGGGCAGCCACACGCGCATCTCGAACGCGCAGGCGCTGATCGATGCCGCCCAGGGCGCCAGCCACGCGCTCGAGGACGAGGACAACGGCGCGCTGGCCGCGCTCTCGCGCGCGGTCACGCTGCTGCAGAACTGCGAACACATCGAGCCCGAGTTCCGCGCGCTCGGCGAGGTGCTGTCCTCCAGCATCGCGCAGGCCGCCGACGCCGCGCACTCGCTGCACGGCTACCTGCGCGACGCCGACACCGACCCGCAGCGGCTGGCCGAGCTCGACGAACGCATGAGCCTGTGGATGTCGCTGGCGCGCCGCTACAAGCGCCCGCCGGCCGAACTGCCGGCGCTGCTGGCCGGCTGGCAGGCCGAGCTGCAGGCCCTCGACGCGCAGAGCGACCTCGAGGGCCTGGAACGCGCCGAGCAGGCCGCGCAGCAGGCCTACCTGAAGGAAGCCCGCGCGCTCGGCAAGCTGCGCAAGCAGGCCGCGCCCAGGCTGGCCCAGGCGGTCACGCAGGCGATGCAGGGCCTGGGCATGCAGGGCGGCCGCTTCGAGGTCGATCTGCAGCCGCTGGCCCAGCCGGGCAAGGCCGGTCTCGAGGAGATCGCCTTCCTGGTCGCCGGCCACACCGGCAGCACGCCGCGGCCGATCGGCAAGGTGGCCTCGGGCGGCGAACTCTCGCGCATCGCGCTCGCGATCGCGGTCACCACCAGCCAGCTCGGCACCGCGCAGACGCTGATCTTCGACGAGGTCGATTCGGGCGTCGGCGGCGCGGTCGCCGAGACCGTGGGCCGGCTCATGAAGCAGCTGGGCCGCGACCGCCAGGTGCTCGCGGTCACGCACCTGCCCCAGGTGGCGGCCTGCGCCGACCACCACCTCGTGGTCGCCAAGCGGCAGACCGCGGGAACCGCCGGCAAGGACGGCCCGCGCACCGAGAGCGGCGTGTCGCTGCTCGACGGCGACAGCCGCGCGAACGAGATCGCGCGCATGCTGGGCGGCGAGAAGGTCTCGCAGACCTCGCTCGCCCACGCGCGCGAGATGCTGGGCCACAAGACGCCGGCGGCCACCTCATGAAGGCGGCGCGCCAAGACCACGGGGCTGCGCGATGAGCCTCGACCTGGTGCTCATCACCGGCATGTCGGGCTCCGGCAAGTCGGTTGCGCTGCATGCGCTCGAGGATGCGGGCTACTACTGCGTCGACAACCTGCCGCCCGAGCTGCTCACGCCCTTCATCGCGCTGCAGCATGCGCAGAACGCGCAGCGCGTGGCGATCGCGATGGACGTGCGCAGCGGCGTCTCGCTGCCGATCGTGCCGCAGCAGCTCGAGGCGCTGCGCAACGACGGCGTGTCGCTGCGCTCGCTGTTCCTCGACGCGACCACCGACGCGCTGCTGCGCCGCTATTCGGAAACCCGGCGCCGCCATCCGCTGTCGAGCCAGGAAGGCCGCACCGACGTGCCCGACCAGCAGCGCGTGCTGGTGCAGGCCATCGAGCTCGAGCGCGAGCTGCTGGCCGACCTGCGCGAAGGCGCCGACGTGATCGACACCAGCCTGATCCGGCCGGCGCAACTGCAGAGCTACGTCAAGTCGCTGATCTCGGCGCCGCAGAGCCGCCTGACGCTGGTGTTCGAGTCCTTCGCGTTCAAGCGCGGCGTGCCGCTCGACGCCGACTTCGTGTTCGACGTGCGCATGCTGCCCAACCCGCACTACGTGCCCACGCTGCGGCCGCTGACAGGCCGCGACGCGCCGGTGGCCGACTGGCTGCGCGAGCACGACGACGTGGCGCGCATGTACGAGGACATCGAGCAGTTCCTCACGCGCTGGCTCGATGCGCTCGCGCGCGACCACCGCAGCTACGTGACGGTGGCGATCGGCTGCACCGGCGGCCAGCACCGCTCGGTGTTCCTGGTCGAGCAGTTGGCGCGCAGCTTCGGCGCGCGCTGGGGCGCGCTCAAGCGGCACCGCGAACTCGACGCGAGCTGAAGAAACAAGGGCGAGGGGCCGGGCCTCAGCCCCCGGTGTTCTCGAGCAGCTTGCGCACCGGCGCGGGCAGTCCCAGGCCCGGCCATTCCGAGGCCTCGACCCAGCGCGCCGCATCGCCCTGCGGCGTTCCGCCATCGATGCGCACCGGATGCAGATGCAGGTCCTTGTGGGTCAGCACGTGCACGAAGGGCGCGAGGTCCTCGCAGCGATCGCGTTCGGCCTCGGGCAGCGCGGCCAGCAGTTCGTCGCGCGAATCGAACACCGGCAGGCAATGCAGGCCGGCCCAGATGCCCTTGGCGGGACGTTTCTCGAGCCACACGCGCCCCTTCGCATCGCGCGCCAGCAGCACCCACAGCGACTGCGCCGTGCGCCGCAGCTTGCGCGTCTTGACCGGATAGCGCTCGGGCGAACCTTCGCGCCGCGCCACGCAGCTGTCGTTGACCGGGCACAGCATGCAGCTCGGCTTGCGCGGCAGGCAGACGGTGGCGCCGAGGTCCATCTGGCCCTGCGTGTAGCTCGCGATCGCCTCGCGGTCGTCGGCCGGCGGCAGCAGCCGCGTCGCATGCTCCCAGAGCAGGCGCTCGCTGGCCGAGGAGGACAGGTCCTCGCCGAAGCCCAGCACGCGCGTCAGCACGCGCTTCACGTTGCCGTCGAGGATGGCCACGCGCTCGCCGAAGCAGAAGGCCGCGACGGCCGCGGCGGTGGAACGGCCGATGCCGGGCAGGGTCGCCAGTTCGGCGGCCGTCTGCGGGAAGCGGCCGCCGAAGCGCGCCATCACCTCCTGCGCGCAGCGGTGCATGTTGCGCGCGCGGCTGTAGTAGCCGAGTCCGCTCCACAGGCCGAAGACTTCGTCCTCGGTGCCTTCGGCCAGCGCCCGCACGTCGGGAAAGCGCTCGAGGAAGCGCGCGAAATAGCCGAGCACCGTCGTGACCTGCGTCTGCTGCAGCATCACCTCCGACAGCCACACGCGGTAGGGATCGCGCGTGTTCTGCCACGGCAGCTCGCTGCGGCCATGGCTGCGCTGCCAGGCGACCACGCGCTCGGCGAAGTGCGCCGGGAGTTTCAAGGCGACGGACGCGGCAGCCTCGGGGCTGCTGCGCTTGCGCGTGCGCGCGGCAACGGTCGCCGGCACGCCGTGCTCAGGCCGCGGCACGCAGCTCGCCGGCCGAGGCCGCCGTGGCGGACGGCTTGCCCTGCTGCGCGATCAGCGCGGTGAATTCGCTCAGGCGCTGCTGCAGCCCGGCCAGCGCGCTCTCCTGCGTGGCCAGTTCGAGCAGCCGCTCGTCGAGGCTGCCGGCCGCGTTCTGGATGCGCTCGATCGCCTCGATGCGCTTGCTGAAGTTGCGGCGGCGCTCCTTGAGCTGCGCATCGATCTGCGCGCTGGCGCCCTTGCTCCAGCGCTCGACCTCGGTCATGGCGGCCTCGTTCACCAGCCGCAGCCGGCTCGCGAGCGCGCGCACCAGCTTGTCGCAGAAGTCGGCCTGCGCGAGCTTGAGCATGTTGCCCACGCCCAGGTAGTGGATGTGGCTGCGCTCGATCTGGCTGAGCTCCTGCTCGAAGCCGCTGAGGTCGGGCTCGGCCGGCGCCTGCAGGGTGAAGCCCTGCTCGGCATTGAGCTGGCGGAAGGTGGCGTGCAGCATCGACTGGATCTCGGCCGTGGTCGCCTGCACCTCGCGCAGGTTGTTGCGCAGCGAGTCGAAGGTCTCGCCGTACACCTTGCGCACGTTGAACTTGACGCCGGGCCGCTTGAGCGCGGCCGACAGCCGCACCATGTCGGCCTTGAGCGCCGTGCGGCCCAGCACCGCATAGACCTCGCGCAGCAGCTTGCCCTGCACCGAGCGCAGCGCCAGGATGCGCGCGTTGCTGCCCTCGAACTCGTTCTGTTCCTGGTCGATGCGCGCGCGCATGTGCCGGATCACCGACACGTTCTTGCCGCGCAGCCCCTGCAGCTCGAGCGCCTGCTCGGCCAGGTCGCGCTGGCGCACCTTGAGGATGCGCTCGGCCTCGGTCCGCAGCGCGGCCATGCCGGCATCGACGGCCAGCCGCAGCATGGTCTCGCGCTTGCCGAGCACGCCCTGGCCCAGCAAGGCCTCGAGCGCGGGCAGGCGGCTGGCCTCGAGCAGCCGCGCGTCGCGATGCACCTTGGCCTGCAGTCCCTTCTGCGCCGACACCGGCAGCACCTGCGCGAGCGGCACGTCGAGGTGCTTGGCGGCGACCTGGCGCTGCTGCTCGATCTGCTGCTCGATCTGCGCGTGGGTGCTCAGCGTGTCCCACAGGGTGTCGATCTTGTTGAGCACCACGAAGCGCGTGTCGCTGCCCTCGTTCTCGGTCACCAGGTGCTCGCGCCAGATCGACAGGTCGGAGCGGGTGACGCCGGTTTCGGCGCCGAGGATGAAGACCACCGCGTGCGCCTGCGGGATCAGGCTCACCGTCAGTTCGGGTTCGGCGCCGATCGCGTTGAGGCCCGGGGTGTCGAGGATCACCAGCCCCTGCTCGAGCAGCGGATGCGGCATGTTCAGCACGGCATGGCGCCAGCGCGGGATCTCGACGCGGCCCTCGGCGTCCTGCACCGGGTTGTCGTCGGGCGTTTCCTCGTTCCAGAAGCCCAGCGCGCGCGCCTCGTCCTGCGAGACCCAGCGCACCTCCGCCACCTTGGCCATGGCCTGGGCCAGCCGCTCGGCATCGCCGACGTCGATCGCGATCTCCGTCCAGCGCGCGGGTTGGTCGCGCCAGTAGGCGAGCGAATGCGGCTCCAGGCGGGTTTCGATCGGCAGCAGGCGCAGCTTGGGCGCCAGCGTGGCGTCGTAGCCGAGCTCGGTCGGGCACATGGTGGTGCGGCCGGCGCTCGCCGGCATGATGCGCCGCCCGTAGCCGGCGAAGAAGATCGCGTTGATCAGCTCCGACTTGCCGCGCGAGAACTCGGCCACGAAGGCCACCATGACCTTGCTGGTGCGGATCTGCGATTCGAGCCCGCGCAGCCGCTCGGCCACCGCCTGGTCGAGCAGCTCGTTCTCGGTCAGCCAGCGGGACAGCCACTGCAAGCGGTGGGCGAAGTTGCTCCGCCACGCACCGTGCTGGTCGAGTTGTTGGTTGAAGGAGCGGCTCAAGGTGGAAATGTAAAAACTTTCTTACAAATATAACATCGCAATCTGAAAACCGGGTGACCCGCGTGCATTGACCTGCGGCCGGGCTGCGGCACTGCGCCCCGTCATCCGGGCTACTTCTGGCACACCGGACAGTAATAGGTCGAGCGCTGCCCCTGGCGCAGCAACCGGATCGGCGTGCCGCAGACCCTGCACGGTTCGCCGGCGCGGCCGTAGACCGTGGCCTCGAGCTGGAAGTAGCCGTTCTGGCCGTCGATGGAGAAGTCGCGCAAGGTACTGCCGCCCTTCTCGACCGCCCGCGCCAGGATCTCCTTGACCGCGGCATGCAGCCGCGCGGCGCGCGGCCGGCTGATGCGCGCGGCAGACAGCGTGGGACGGATGCCGGCCTGGAACAACGCCTCCGAGGCGTAGATGTTGCCCACGCCCACCACCACGTCGCCCGCGAGCAGCACCTGCTTGATCGCGGTGCGGCGCTTGCGCAGGCCGGCATGGAAGGCATCGAGGTCGAAGGCCTCGCCCAGCGGCTCCATGCCCAGCCCGCCGAGCAGCTTGATCGCCCAGGGCGCGGCCTCGTCGTCGACGTAGACCACGGCGCCGAAGCGGCGCGGATCGTTGAGCCGCAGCGTGCCGCGGTCGGTGACCAGGTCGAAGTGATCGTGCGCACCGGGCTCGGGCAAGGCGGCATCGAAGCGCAGGCTGCCCGACATGCCCAGGTGCAGCAGCAGCAGGCCCACGTCGAGATCGATCAGGAGGTATTTGCCGCGCCGGCGCACCTCGCGCACGCGGCGGCCCACCAGCAGCTCGGGAGCCACCATCAGCGCCCAGCGCAATGGCTTGCCGATGCGCACCGCGTCGATGCGCGCGCCGGCGATGCGGTCGGCGATTCCGCGCCGCGTGACTTCGACTTCGGGTAGCTCGGGCATGAGGCTCCAACAACTGCGTGACACGAAGCCCCACGCGGTGCTCGTTCAAATGCATGGATTATTATGGTTCGATGATTCCATCGCCCCGCCGACACCGCCTTGCGGCGGCCGCGTCACTCGTGCTCCTGGCCTGCGCCGCCCACGTCCACGCGCAGTCCTCCGACCCCGCCGCGCCGGACAGCCCGGCCCCCATCATCGAACGCAGCGCGCCGCCCAAGCCGGCGACGCCCGCGAGCCCGCAGCCCGCCAAGCCACCCGCGCGCACGACGCCCGCGAAGCCCGCTGCAGCGGCCGCCGCGGCCGATCCCGCGCCGCAGCCCTCGGCCCTGAGCGCCGACATGTTCTACGAGATCCTCATGGGCGAGCTCAGCGCGCGCTCGGGCGATCCCGGCTCGGGTTACCAGTACGTGCTCGATGCGGCGCGCAGGCTGCGCGACGGCAGGCTGTTCCAGCGCGCGATCGAGATCGCGCTGCAATCGCGCTCGGGCGATGCCGCCCTCGCCGCGGCACGCGCCTGGCAGGACACGGTGCCCAACTCGCGCGACGCGCGCCGCTTCGAGCTGCAGATCCTGATCCTGCTCAACCGCATCGGCGACACCACCGAACTGCTGCGCGCCGAGATCGCGGCCAGCCCGCAGGTCGAGCGGCCGCTCCTGATGGCCGTGATCGCGCGCAACTACTCGCGCGCCACCGACAAGAAGCTCGCCGCCTCGGTGGTCGAGCAGGCGCTGACCGACGAGCTCAAGAATCCCGCGACGGCGGGCATGGCCTGGGCCACGGTGGGCCGGCTGCGTCTCAATGCCGGCGACAACGCGGGCGCGCTCGAGGCCGCGCGCAAGGGCCAGCAGGCCGATCCGGCCTCCGATGCGCCGCCTGCGCTCGCGCTCGAACTCATCGATCCGGGCCAGCCGCTGGCCGAGCCGATCGTCACGCGCTACCTGGCCGGCAATCCGAAGGCTTCGCCCGAGCTGCGCGTGGCCTATTCGCGCGTGCTGGTCGAGAACCGCCGCTATGCCGACGCCTCGAGCCAGCTGCAGTCGCTGACCGTTGCGCGCCCCGAACTCGCCGAACCCTGGCTGCTGCTCGGCAGCCTGCAGGCCCAGGCACGCCAGGACGCCGCGGCCGAGACCTCGCTCAAGCGCTACCTCGAGCTGGCCAGCAGCCAGCCGGCCCCCGCGCAGGCCGAGGCCGTCGACCGCAACCGCGGCGTGACGCAGGCCTACCTGCTGCTGTCGCAACTGGCCGAGCGGCGCAAGGATTTCACCGGCGCCGAACGCTGGCTCGCGCGCATCGACAACACCGACGACCTGGTGATCGCGCAGACCCGCCGTGCCGGCCTGCTGGCGCGCCAGGGCAAGCTGCCGCAGGCGCGCGAGATCGTGCGCGGCCTGCCCGAGCGCACGCCCGAGGACAAGAAGCAGAAGTTCCTGGCCGAGGTGCAGCTGCTGCGCGATGCCAAGCAGTTCCAGGCCGCCTACGACATGCTGGCCCAGGCCTCGGCCGCCGCACCCGACGACACCGACCTCGTCTACGACCAGGCCATGATGGCCGAGAAGCTCGACCGCCTCGACGAGATGGAACGGCTGCTGCGCCGGCTGATGCAGCTCAAGCCCGAGAACCAGAACGCCTACAACGCCCTCGGCTACTCGTTCGCCGATCGCAAGATCCGGCTCGAGGAAGCCCGCACGCTGATCCAGAAGGCCGTGCAGCTCGCGCCCGAAGACCCGTTCATCGCCGACAGCCTGGGCTGGGTCGAGTTCAGGCTCGGCAACACCGCCGAGGCCATCCGCATCCTCGAGGCCGCCTACAAGACGCGCCCCGATCCGGAGATCGGTGCCCACTTCGGCGAAGTGCTGTGGAGCATCGGCCAGAAGGAGCGCGCGGTCACGATCTGGAAGGAAGCGCTGCTGAGCGACGCCGACAACGAGACCCTGCAGGAAACGCTCAAGCGCCTGCGGGTCAAGCCTTGATGGTGGCGCTCGCAGCCCCCGACGGCCGCCGGCGCCTGCTGCTGACGGCACTCGCGGCTTTCTCGGTGGCGGGATGCGCGCAGTTCACGGGCGGCTCGAAGGCCTCCGCGCCGCGCGCCACGAACGCCTGGAGCGGCCGCATGTCGCTGCGCGTGGACAGCGAGCCGGTGCAGACCTTCTCGGCCCTGTTCGAGCTGCGCGGCTCGCCCGAGACCGGCGAGCTCTCGCTCACCACGCCGATCGGCAGCACGCTGGCCCAGTTGCACTGGTCGCCGGGCGAAGCCCTGTTGAAGAACGGCAACGACACCCGCCGCTATGCCTCGCTCGACGCGCTGATCGAGGCCGCCACCGGCGCCGCGATCCCGGTCGCCGCGCTGTTCGGCTGGCTCGACGGGCGCAACGACCCCGTGCCCGGCTGGCGCCCCGACCTCGGCCAGCTCGCGAGCGGCCGGCTGCAGGCCGTGCGCGAAACGCCGGCGCCGCGGGCCGACCTGCGCATCGTGTTCGAGCGCATGCCGGCGTCATGAAGGCGATCTACGACCTTCCCGCGCCGGCCAAGCTCAACCTCTTCCTTCACGTCACCGGCCGGCGCGACGACGGCTACCACCTGCTGCAGTCGGTCTTCATGCTGATCGACTGGTGCGACACGCTCCACGTCGAGTTGCGCGGCGACGGCCAACTGAGTCGCGAGGACCTGACCGTGCCGCTGCCGGCCGACGACCTCGTGCTGCGCGCCGCGCGCGCGCTGCAGGCCCATGCGGCGCCGGGCCAGGGCGCGCACATCGGCGTCGCCAAGCAGGTACCCGCGCAGGCCGGCATGGGCGGCGGCTCGTCCGATGCCGCGACCTGCCTGCTGGCGCTCAACCGGCTCTGGAACCTGCGGCTGCCGCTCGCGGAACTCGCGCGCATCGGTCTGTCGCTGGGCGCCGACGTGCCTTTCTTCCTCTCGGGCCACAACGCCTGGGTCGAAGGCATCGGCGAGAAAATCCGCCCGATCGAACTGCCGTCGGCACGCTTCGTGGTGGTCAAACCACCCGAGGGACTCGATACCCGTTTAATTTTTTCTGCGGATGATCTGCAACGGGCCAGTCCTGTTGCTATAATCACGGGCTTTGCTGCAGTACGCGAACAGCACGCAGATCAAAACCCCTTACGCCTCGGCGAGGAAGTTTTCGATTTCGGCCACAACGACCTGCAGCCGGTTGCCCAGCGGCTCTGTCCCGCGATCACCGAAGCCATCGATTGGCTCGGCGCTCGAGGACTTCAAGCCAGGATGACCGGCTCCGGAAGTTCGGTGTTCGCCAGAATGCAGCAGGAACCGCAAAACGCGGAACTGCTTTCGGGCCCCACGGGCTGGCAGGTTCGCCAATGCAACAATCTGGCTGCTCATCCACTCCGGGGTTGGGCAGACTGAGAAACTGATCGGAGCGCCCAGGCGTTTCGATGCGACATATATCGGTAGGCGGTGCAAACCGTCGACCTGTGTAGGGGAGTCGCCAAGCTGGTTAAGGCACTGGATTTTGATTCCAGCATGCAAAGGTTCGAATCCTTTCTCCCCTGCCAAATCTTTCAGACACTACGGCCCGCGGGCCGTAGTTTCTTTTTGAAGCCGCGGTCCCTGGACCCGGCACTTCGTTTGCGGCCGACCCGCTGCAATAATCGGCGGCCCCAGGGTCGCCAGGACTCGTAACTCTTTGGCGGCTTTCCCAAGCCAAATCGCTCAGCCGGGACGCGCTCATGCAGGCTCACCATCCTGATTTCATGGTTTTCACCGGCAATGCCAATCCGGGCCTTGCCGCAGAAATCGCGAGCAACCTGGGCACCACCCTCGGTGCCGCCCGCGTCGGCCGCTTCTCCGACGGTGAAGTCACCGTCGAGATCAACCAGAACGTCCGGGCACGCGATGTGTTCGTGGTGCAGTCCACCTGCGCCCCGACCAACGAGAACCTGATGGAACTGCTGATCATGGTCGACGCGCTCAAGCGCGCCTCGGCCGAACGCATCAGCGCAGTGATCCCCTATTTCGGCTATGCCCGCCAGGACCGCCGCCCGCGCTCGAGCCGCGTGCCGATCTCGGCCAAGGTCGTGGCCAACCTGCTGGAAACCGTGGGCGTCGAGCGCGTGCTCACCATGGACCTGCACGCCGACCAGATCCAGGGCTTCTTCGACATTCCGGTCGACAACATCTACGCCTCGCCGGTGCTGCTGGGCGACCTGCGCGCCAAGAACTACGAAGACCTGATCGTGGTCTCGCCCGACGTCGGCGGCGTGGTTCGTGCCCGCGCGCTGGCCAAGCAACTGAATTGCGACCTCGCGATCATCGACAAGCGCCGCCCGAAGGCCAACGTCAGCGAAGTCATGAACGTGATCGGCGAGATCGACGGCCGCAACTGCGTGATCATGGACGACATGATCGACACGGCTGGTACGCTGGTCAAAGCAGCCGAGGTGCTGAAGGAACGCGGCGCCAAGAGCGTCTACGCCTACTGCACGCACCCGATCTTCTCGGGTCCCGCGATCGAACGCCTCAGCAAGGGCACGGCCCTCGACGAAGTGGTCGTGACCAACACCATTCCCCTTTCCGACAGCGCCAACGCCTGCGGAAAGATTCGCCAGCTCTCCGTGGCACCGCTGATCGCCGAGACGATCCAGCGCATTGCCAAGGGCGAGTCGGTGATGAGTTTGTTCTCGGACCAGGACAATCTCTTCTGAGATTGCGCTCCTGCCGTTCGGGCAAAAAGCCGGCTTCCCCGATCGGGAAGTCATTTTGAAACCGGCGCCGCACTGGTCGCGGTCGGCGCTCAAGAAGCGAAATGGCCGTCGTGCCTTCGCTCCAAGGAGTTAACCATGAAATTCGTCGCTTACGAGCGCGCCAAGCAGGGCACGGGTGCGAGCCGCCGTCTCCGCATTTCGGGCAAGACGCCCGGTATCGTCTACGGTGGCGAAGGCCAGCCGCAACTGATCGAGCTCGATCACAACGCGCTGTGGCACGCCCTGAAAAAGGAAGCCTTCCACGCCTCCGTCCTCGAGATGGAACTCGGCGGCAGCGTGAGCAAGGTGCTGCTGCGCGACGTGCAGTACCACCCGTTCCGCCAGCTGGTCCAGCACATCGACTTCCAACGCGTCGATGCCAAGACCCGCCTGCACATGAAGGTGCCGCTGCACTTCAAGGGCGAGGAAGAGTCCGATGCCGTCAAGCTCGACCACAACCTCGTGAACCACGTGATGACCGAACTCGAAGTCAGCTGCCTGCCCAGCGACCTGCCCGAGTTCATCGAGATCGACCTCTCGGGTCTGAAGAAGAACGCCACGCTGCACGTCAACGACATCAAGCTGCCCAAGGGCGTGAAGTTCGTGAGCCATGGCAAGACCAACCCGGTCGTGGTCTCGGCCGTGCCGCCGCTGGTCGCCGAAGAGCCGGCACCCGCCGCCGAAGGCGCCGAAGCCGCTCCCGCAGCAGCTCCTGCCAAGAAGTCCGGCAAGAAGTAATTCTTCTCGGCTTCGCGCTGCAAACCAAAGGCCCGCCTCGCGCGGGCCTTTTGCATTGCGCGACCGCCCGATAATCCCGCCCCATGATCAAACTGTTCGTCGGCCTCGGCAATCCCGGGCCTGAATACGAAGCCACGCGCCACAACGCCGGCTTCTGGTGGATCGACGCCCTCGCGCGCGACTGGAAGCTCAACCTCGTGCCCGAGCGCAGCTACCACGGCCTCGCGGCGCGCGCCAACATCGGTGGCCAGAGCATCTGGCTGCTCGAGCCGCAGACCTTCATGAACCTCTCGGGCAAGTCGGTCGCCGCGCTTGCGCGCTTCTTCAAGATCGCGCCCGAGGAGATCCTCGTGGCGCACGACGAGCTCGACGTGGTGCCCGGCCAGGCCAAGCTCAAGTTCGGTGGCAGCCATGCGGGCCACAACGGCCTGCGCGACATCCATGCGCAGCTCGGCACCGGCGATTACTGGCGGCTGCGCCTGGGCATCGGCCATCCCGGCGTGAAGTCGGAGGTGATCAACTGGGTGCTCAAGAAGCCGCTGAAGGAACAGCGCGACGCGATCGACGACGCGATCGTGCGCAGCCTGCATGCCCTGCCCGCGCTGCTCGCGGGCGAAATGGAAAAGGCCACGGCCACCATCCACACGAGCAAACCGCCCCGGCCCAAGCCGCCGCGGCGCGAGCCTGGCGACGGCAGCGCGCCCGCCGCACCCTAGCCAGCGTTCATCGCGGGAAGCGCCGACAGAGCGCGAAGCAAGAGGGAGAGAAGAACGATGTCGACAACGAGGGAGAGAAGAAGAAGCACGCACGGCATGCACCGGACCATCGTCGCGAGCGCGATGGCCATCGGCGCCTGTGCGCTGACGAGCGCATTCGCGCAGCAGCCGGGCACGTCGACCTGGCGCTGCGGCAACAGCTACAGCGACCGCCCGTGCGCGGGCGGAACGACGGTGAAGGTGGACGACGCGCGCAGCGACGACGACCGCCGGGCCGCCGACGAGGCCACGCAGCGCAACGCGAAGCTCGCCGACCGGCTCGAGCGCACGCGACTGTCCGAGGAGAAGCAGGCGCACCAGCGCGACCAGAGCGCCGCGCAGGAGGCCCATCGCGCGGCGCTCGCGCAACGCAGGCTCGAAGCCCAGGAGCGCCTCGAGAAGATGCGCGCCGCCAAGCTTGCGGCCGAGCCGCGCAAGGCCACGGCGAGTTACGGAGAGAGACCGGGATCGAAGCCTGGCGAGGACGGCGGCGCGAAGAAGAAGCGCCGCAAGCCCGCGGCCTCAGACGCCGGCTGAGGGTGCGGACGGAGGCTGCGGCAGCGCGGCCTTCGTTGCCGTGAGACGCTCGTACTTCTGCAGCAGCGTCTCGCGGCTTTCCACGTGGGCCGGATTGATCGGGATGCAGGCCACGGGGCAGATCTGCACGCATTGCGGCTCATCGAAGTGGCCCACGCATTCGGTGCACTTGTGCGGATCGATCTCGTAGATCGCCTCGCCCATGTAGATCGCATCGTTCGGGCACTCCGGCTCGCAGACATCGCAGTTGATGCATTCGTCGGTGATCATGAGGGCCATGCCGCGATTATCCCCGCAGGCGGAGTCCCCGGCGGCAACGTGGGAGAGCGATCCCCTCGGGGATCCGGTGCTACGGCACGCTTGTTGCAGTTGTCGGGTTATGCTGCGCCCCGCCCCATGAGCCTCTTCTTAATCAAGCGCCTTGCCACGCTGATCGGCACGCTGATCGGCGCCTCCATCATCGT
>NZ_JBMDKG010000052.1:0-59006 GCF_057809595.1 Variovorax sp. FG153 | reverse complement strand
TGCCGCCTCCGCCGCGGCGCCCGCGGCAGCCCCGGCCGCACCCGCTCCCGCCGCGGCCAGCGCCGCGCCGGCCGAGGTCGAGGCCGCCGTGCTCGCCTGGGCCTCCGCCTGGGCCTCGAAGGACGTGGACAAGTACCTCGCGAGCTACGCGAGCGACTTCCAGCCCGCCAAGGGCGCCAGCCACAAGGCCTGGGAAGAGCAACGCCGCAAGCGCATCGGCAACAAGTCGAGCATCAGCGTGAAGGTCGACAACCTGGTGGTCAGCGTCAACGGCAACACGGCGACCGCGAAGTTCAAGCAGAGCTACGCCGCCGACAAGATCAAGGAGAGCGGCCGCAAGACGCTCGAGCTGCAGCGTGTCGACGGCCGCTGGCTGATCCGCAAGGAAAGCGCGGGCGGCTGAACGCCGCCGCCGTGCATCACCAGCGGTAGACGGCGCGCGCCTGCAGCGTGCGCCGCTGCCCGAAGGCCTGGCCGAGGTTCGACACGTACGTACGGTCGAACAGGTTGGTGGCATTGAGCGAATAGCTCCAGGGTCCGCGGTCGTGGCGCAGCGCCACGTCGACCAGCGTGTAGGCCGGGTTGTGGAAGGCGTTGTCCGCGCGCGCGGGCACGCGTCCCACGTAGCGCACGCCTGCACCCAGGCTCCAGCCCGCGAGCGCCTCCCCCGCGAAACGGTAGTCCAGCCACAGCGAGGCGCTGTGGCGCGCCGACTGGCGCGGCCGCTTGCCGACCTGCGCGGTGTCGATGCTCTCGAGCACGCGCGCATCCAGCCAGGTGTAGCTCGCGAGCGCGCGCAGCCGCGCGCCGAGCGCCAGGCGCGCCTCGAACTCGAGGCCGCGCGCGCGCACCACCGCCGGCACGATCTCGAGGCCGAGGTAGTTGCGCTGGTCGCCGGTGAAGCTGCTGCGCCGCGTGAGCTCGAAGGCCGAGACCGTGTAGAGCGAGCGCGTACCCGGCGGCTGGTACTTGAGGCCGAGCTCGAACTGCCGGCCCGTGTCGATGCGCAGCGGCGCCGCGTTGAAGTCCGCGCCCAGTACCGGCATGAACGAGCTCGACTGGTTGAGATAGGGCGACCAGCCGCCGGCACCGCGGTACAGCACGCCGAGGTTGTAGCTGGTGTGGCTGCGGGTACTCAGTTGCGTGGTGTTGTAGTCGTCGTAGCGGCTGCTGCCGCGGTCGTGGCGCAGCGCGAGGTCGAGCGTCCAGCGCTCGGAGCGCATCTGGTCCTGCACGTAGAAGCCGTTGATGCGCAGGCGCCGGGTCTTCGCGCTGGTGCGCGGCAGGTCCACGGGCGCGCCGTACACCGGCGAGAAGGCATCGATGGACGGCGCCGCGACCGCGCCGAACTCGTCGCTGCCGCGGAAGTACTGCTGGTCGGCGCCGAACTGCAGCACATGCGACCAGTCGCCGTGCCGCAGGCGCCCCTCGATGCTGTTGTCGAAGGCGATGGCGCGGCCGCGCGAGCGCGACAGCAGCGTGCTGCGCTCCACCGTGCGCCTGTCGGCCGCGAAGCCGGTGCCGCGCACCTGCGCATAGTCGAGCGCGGAGTGCGACAAGCGGGCCTTCTGGTGGAAGCTCCAGCGCGCGTCGATGCGGTGCTCGAGCAGGTAGGCCAGCGAGGCCGTGTCGCGGTCGTAGCGGTCGATGGCCGGCTCGCCGATCGAGCGGCTCGGCGGGATGCGGCCGTGGGGATTGGGCACGACGAGCGCGTAGTCGGGCCACCAGCTCTTGGGCGTGACGCGGTCGCGCGTGATGTCGGCCAGCAGCGTGAGGCTGGTGTCGGCCGAGGGCCTCCAGCGCAGCGCGGGCGCGAGAAACTGGCGGTCGTCGCGCGAGAAGTCGGTCTGGCCGCCGCTGTCGCGCAGCAGGCCGTTGAGCCGGTAGGTCCAGCGCCCGTCCTCGTCGATCGCGCCGCCGAGGTCGACGCTGCCCTGCCTGCGCGCATGGCTGCCCAGCGTCAGGCCCACCTCGCGCACCGCGTCGGCCGTGGGCCGCTTCGACACCAGGTTGAGCACGCCGCCGGGCGCGCCCTGACCGTAGAGCGCGGAGCCCGGCCCCTTGAGCAGCTCGACGCGCTCCAGCCCCTGCGGCTCGACCTGCCAGCCCGCGTAGTCGCCCGAGGCGAAGAGCCGGAAGCCATCGAGGAGCTCGGCCGGCGAGAAGCCGCGCACCGTGATCGCCGAGGTGCTCGGGTCGTAGCCCGCGACCTCGGTCAGCACGCCCGCCGTGTAGCGCAGCGACTGGCCCACGGTCTGCGCGCCCTGGTCCTCGATCTGCGCGCGCGACACCACGCTGACCGCGCGCGGCGTCTCGGCCAGCGCGGTGTCGATGCGGTTCGCGGTGGCGCTGCGCCGGGCCGCGTAGCCGTTCACCGGGCCCTCCGCGCGCTCCGCTTCGGCCTCGACCATCACGGGGGCGAGTTGCCCTTCCTGCGCCTGCTGCGCCGGCTGCGGCGTGCCGGGCCGCACCAGGTAGCCGCCGGCCTCGCTGCGCTGCGCCTGCAGGCCATGCGGCGCGAGCAGCGCGGCCAGCCCCTCGGCGGGCGCGCTCGCCACCGAGCGCGGGGCGCTCGCGCGGCCGCGCACCAGCGCGGGATCGAAGGACAGCGTGATGCCCGCGCGGCGCGCGAAGGCATTGAGCGCGTCCTCGAGCGTGCCGGCCGGCAGCTCGATGCGTTCCCGCGCCATGCCGTCGGCCGGCTGCGCGGCGGCCTGGCCGCACAGCGCGAGCCCGAGGCAGAGCGCCAGCACGCCCTGGCGGGCCGGCAGCCGCCGCGAACGGATCGGCACGCGCATGCTCAGCGCCGTACCACGGTCAATGCATCGCCGGCGCCCCGCACCACCTTCACGGGCAGGGTGCGCACCAGCGCGTCGAGCGCGCGGCCCACCGGATCGGCGCCGCCGAGCTGGAACACGCCCGACACGCGCAGCGACGCGGCTTCGGCATCGCAGGCCAGCGGCGCCTGGCGGTAGCGCGCGAGCTCGGCCACGAAGGCATCGAGCCGCATCTGCCGCGCGACCAGCGCGCCATCGGTCCAGGCATCGGCCTCGAAGCCGGCCTCGGCGGCGCGCTCGGGCGCCGCGCCGTTCGCGCGCACCACGAAGCGGTCGCCGGCCTGCGCGAACACGGGTGGCGCGTCGCCCGCGTGGATCGCGACCTGGCCCTCGCTCATCGACAGCCGTGTCTCGCTCCCGGCCTGGCGCACGCCGAAGCGCGTGCCGATGGCCTCGAAGCGGGCCTGCGCCGCGTGCACCCAGAAGCTGCGGCGGCCGACCAGCGAGTCGGCGTCGGCGCCGGTGCGCACGAACAACTCGCCGCGCCGCAGCACGATCAGCCGGCGCAGCGGCGAGAACAGCACCTCGGCCTCGGAACCGGTGTTGAGGCTCAGCTCGGTACCGTCGGCCAGCACGACGCGGCGGCGTTCGCCGATCGCCGTGAGGTACTCGGTGCGCTGCAGCCAGGGCGCCTCGCGCCACAGCCAGGCGGCGAACACGCCGCCGGCCGCGACCAGCCCCAGCAGCCGAATCGCGCGACGCCGGCCGCGGGCCTGCAGGCCGGCGGCCGACTGCAGCGCGCCATGGGCCAGCGAGGCCGTGCCCGACGGCACCTGGCGGAAGGCCTCCTCGACCGACTGCACCTGCCGCCAGGCCTGCTCGTGCAGAGGATCGGCCGCGCGCCAGGCCTCGCAGGCGGCCTGGACCTCGGCGCCGGCGCTGCCCGAGCCCAGGCGCACCGCCCAGGCGATGGCCTCGTCGAGCACCTCGGGTGGAGCGCCGCCCTCCGGCGCCGCGCGGCCGCTCATCGCAGCGACAGGCAGTGGCGGATCGCGGTCGCCATGTATTTCTCGACCGAGCTCAGGCTCACGCCGAGCTGCCGCGCGATCTCGTTGTAGCCCAGGCCCTCGAGCCGCGACAGCAGGAAGGCGCTGCGGGCCTTGGGCGCGAGCCCGTCGAGCATGGCGTCGATGCGCACCAGCGCCTCGACCAGCATCAGTTGCGCCTCGGGCGACGGCGCCTGCGGCTCGGGCAGGTGGGCGATGGCGTCGAGGCAGGCGCGCTCGAGCGTCTTGCGCCGCACGTGGTCGACCGCGAGGCCGTGCGCGATGGTCGTGAGCCAGGCGCGCGGCTCGCGCAGCTCGGCGAGCTCGCGCGGCCGGCCGAGCACGCGCATGAAGGTGTCCTGCGCCAGGTCGGCCGCATCGCAGGCATTGCCGAGCTTGCGGCGCAGCCAGCCCTGCAGCCACGCATGGTGGTCGCCGTAGAGCGTTTCGATGCTGGGGGTGGAGACGAGATCCGTCATGGCTGGCACGGGAAGAAGGCGCCCCGCCGGCCGCGGGGCGCCCGATTATCGGCGAGCCCGCGGCGCGGTCCGGCGCCCGGGGCGGAGGGTGGAGAACGGTGCATCGGTGTCTGTCGCATCCCCCGTTTGACGAACGGCGCCGCAAAACCCGCAATGCCCGATTGCAACAATGTGCTTCAGGACGGCATGACTCAGGACGGCGGGCCGCGCAGCAGCACCTCGTCGAGCCAGTCCGCATGCGCGCGCGTGAAGGCCGGCCGCAGGTGCTGCTCGTCGATGAAGGCCGGGCTGCCGTCCGGCAGGGTGCGATCGCACCGGCCGCCGCGGCACATCCGGCGCGTGACGTCGATGGCCTCGGCGCCGCTGGCCGCCGCGATGCGCAGCAGTTGGTCGTTGAGCGCGGCCTGCGACAGCGGCTGCGGCGCCGTGACCTCGCGCGACACCCGCAACGAACCGAGCCGGCTGCCCTCGAGCATGCGCGCCGGGTCGAACCCGCTGCCGCCCGGGTTGTCGAGCAGCAGGTAGACCTTCTTGCCGCGTTGCACCAGCGCTGCCAGCAGGCCCTCGAGCGCGGCCAGCGCGCGCGCCTCCCCTTCCCTGCGCTCGATCGGATAGGCGGCCTCGCCCTCGCGCAGGTCGAAGCCCATCGGCAGGCCCAGGGTCTCGGTGAAGTAGCAGTTCCAGCAGGCGCCGACCAGCACCGTCTCGAACGGTCCCTCGAGCGCCATGCGCAGCCCTTCGTCACGCCGCGCGCCGCACTCGATGCCCTGGCGCGCGAACACGCCGGGGATCGGCGGGCAGGCCAGGAACACCGTGAAGTACGAGCTCGCCATGCGCCCGGGCGCGCGCTGTGCCAGCGCCGCGGCGCGCGGCGCGTACTGCATCACGTGGCTGTCGCCGATCAGCAGCACCTTGTGCGCGCCCTCGCCGATGCGGTAGGTGACGAAGGGGCCGAGTTCGCCGGTGGTCGGTCCGTCGTGGTAGTCGCGGTCGGCCGCCGCATCGGCCATGCGCTGCAGCGCCGGCCCGTGCAGCCGCGCCGGCAGCCCGGCCTGCACCGCGCAACCCGCGAGCGCGACCAGCACCATGCCCGCGCCGAGCCAGCGCACGGTGGCGCCGCCCGCGCGAGCGCGCAGCCGGCGCTCGAGCCAGCCATGGGTCGCGGCGGCCAGCAGCAGGCTCGCGGCCAGCGCCGCCACGCGCACCGAGGCGGCCAGCCCCGTGAGCTCGTGCGGTTCGCGCGGCAGCACGATGCGCAGGAAGCTCAGCACCGGCCAGTGCCAGAGGTACAGCGGATAGCTCAGCAGGCCGATCCACACCAGCACGCGGTTCGACAGCAGGCGCCGGTTCAGCACGCCGCCGCCGCCGGCCGCGATGCAGCAGGCCGCGCCCGCCACCGGCAGCAGCGCCCACCCACCCGGAAAGGCCTTGTCGGCGCGCACCGTCGCCAGGCCGAGCGCGATCAGCGCCGCGCCCGCCAGCGACAGCAGGTGGGCACGCCAGCCCGCGGGCGGCGCGTGGCCCGGCCGCAGCTGCAGGCAGGCCACGATGCCGCCGGCCGCGAGTTCCCAGGCGCGCGACAGCGGCGAATAGAACGAGGCCCCGCGATGCGAATGGATGCCCAGCACGTTGATCGCGAAGGAGGCGATCGCCACCAGCCACAGCACGCGCAGCAGCGGCCAGCGCCGGCGCCAGCTCAGCGCGATCAGCACCGGCCACAGGATGTAGAACTGCTCCTCGATGCCCAGCGACCACAGGTGCAGCAGCGGCTTGAGCTCGGCCGCGGCGTCGAAGTAGCCGGCCTCGCGCCAGAAGACCAGATTGGCCACGAAGAAGGCGCCGCCGCCCGCCTGCCGCCCGAGCGCCCTGAACTCGTCGTCGAGCAGCACCCACCAGCCGAAGGCCAGCACCGCGGCAAGCACCAGCAGCAGCGCCGGGAAGATGCGCCGCACGCGCCGCGCATAGAAGTCGCGATAACTGAAGCGGCCCTCGGCCTGCGCGCGCAGCAGGATCGAGGTGATCAGGAAGCCCGAAATCACGAAGAAGACATCGACGCCGATGAAGCCGCCGGGCACCGCGCGCGGAAAGGCGTGGAAGAACACCACCGCGAGCACCGCGACGGCGCGCAGGCCGTCGATGTCGGCGCGATAGGCTTCGGCCCGCGCGGCGGTGTTCGCCGCGATGGCCGGCGCGCGCATCGGCAGGTCGCGAAAGGTCGGGCTCGTGCTCATCGGGGTCGGCAACATCCGGTGCAGCCCGCGCCGTCCGGAGCGCGTTCCGGTCTTGTCGCGAGGGCTTGCCGGGTTGCCGAACGGAAGCGCGAAACCCGCAGCGCACGCACGGGCGACGCTTAAGCCTTTGGTGTTCCGCGCTTCATGAAGATGTCACGCGCATCCGCGATGCTCGGGCTCCATCCCGGACCCGGCGGCACCGCATGTTTCCCACCAAGACCGACAAGGCGCGCGACGAACTCCAGGGCGGACAGCGCACCCTGAGCCAGCGCGAACGGGCCTTGCTGCTGATGGCCGACGGCCGCCGCTCGCTGACCGACTTCAGCCCGCTGTTCGCGAGCCGCGGCGATGCCGAGCAGGCCCTGATGACGCTGGTGGAGCGCGGCTACCTGCACGACCCGCGCACGGTGGCGGTGGTGGAGACGGTGGAGGCCGCGGCGCCGGAACCGCAGCCCGCGCCGGCCGCCGAACCCATCCACGTCTCGACCGCCGCCGACGCCTTCGACGGCAAGCGCTCGCTGGCCACCACGCGCATGTTCCTGTTCGACATCTGCGAGCGCATGTTCGTGCGCCGCGATCCGCGCTTCGCGCTGCAGATGCGCGACGCGCTGCGCGAGGCGCGCGACCGCGAGGCCATGCTGACCATCGCCGCGCTGATGCTGACCGAGGTCGAGAAGACGGCCGGCGCCGAGCGCGCGGAGTCATTGCGCGAGCGCATCGAGCGGCTGCTGCCGCCGGCCGAAGTGATGCACTGAACCGGCGCCGCAATCCACTACACTCGCCCGGGTCAGGAGAGAGCCCCGCACGGGGCCGCCGAAGGCGCAGGGAACCCCCGAACGCTCAGGCAAAAGGACTGACACAGCGCCGGCCCTCGCGGGACGGCGTTTCCTTGCTGGAGAGAGGCCGGTGCCGCAGGCGCCCGGTCCACCGAAGGAGCAAACCCCGATCGTGGGGCGAATCTCTCAGGTAAAGCGGACAGCAGGGGTGGCCCCATGGCGCGAGCCATGGCATTCGATTGCTGCCCCCAGGAGTGCCCCGTGGCTGCTTCCGCCCCCGAATCCGAACTGCTCAAGACCCCGCTGCACGCGCTGCACCTGGAACTCGGCGCCCGCATGGTGCCCTTCGCCGGCTATTCGATGCCGGTCCAGTACCCCGCCGGCCTGATGGCCGAGCACAGGCACACGCGCGAAGCCGCGGGCCTGTTCGACATCTCCCACATGGGCCAGCTGCGCCTGTCCGGGCCCGATGCCGCGGCCGCCTTCGAGACCCTGATGCCGGTCGACGTGATCGACCTGCCCGCGGGCAAGCAGCGCTACGGCCTGCTGCTCGACGACCAGGGCGGCATCCTCGACGACCTGATGTTCTTCAACGAAGGCAACGGCTCGCTGTTCGTGATCGTCAACGGCGCCGGCAAGGTGGCCGACATCGCCCACATCCAGCAGAAGATCGGCCAGCGCTGCCAGGTGCAGCCGCTGCCCGAGCAGGCGCTGCTCGCGCTGCAGGGACCGCAGGCCGCGGCCACGCTGGCAAGGCTCTCGCCCGGCATCGAGCGCTTCGTGTTCATGACCGGCGGCGCGGTGCAGATCGGCGGCATAGCCGCCTTCGTCACGCGCAGCGGCTACACCGGCGAGGACGGCTTCGAGATCTCGGTCGCCGCGAAGGACGCCGAGGCGCTGGCGCGACTGCTGCTGGCCCAGCCCGAGGTCAAGCCCATCGGCCTGGGCGCGCGCAACTCGCTGCGGCTCGAGGCCGGCCTGTGCCTCTACGGCAGCGACATCGACACCAGTACCACGCCGGTCGAGGCCTCGCTCAACTGGGCGATCCAGAAGGTGCGCCGCACGGGCGGCGCGCGCGCGGGTGGCTTCCCCGGCGCCGAGAAGATCCTGGCCCAGCTCACCGCCGCCACCGGCGCGGCCGGCCATCTCGACCACGACACGCTCAAGCGCCGCCGCGTCGGCCTGGTCGCGCTCGAGCGCATCCCGGTGCGCGACGGCACGCCGCTGCAGTCCTTCGAGGGCCAGGACATCGGCCAGGTCACCAGCGGCCTGCTGGGTCCGACGGCCGACCGGCCGGTCGCCATGGGCTACGTGGCCACCGCCTTCGCCGAGCCCGGCACCCGGGTGCAGGCCATCGTGCGCGGCAAGCCGGTGCCGATGGAGGTCTCGACGCTGCCTTTCGTGCCGACCCGCTACTACCGCGGCTAACCTACGCCCCGGCATCGGCCACTTTTTATCCACGAGGAGTTTTTCGACATGAGCATCAAGTACACCAAGGACCATGAATGGGTGCAGGCCGAGGGCGGCAACGCCACGGTCGGCATCACCGTCCATGCGCAGGACGCGCTGGGCGACGTGGTCTTCGTCGACCTGCCCGAGGTCGGCAAGAGCTTCGCCCAGGGCGATGTCGCCGGCGTCGTCGAGTCGGTGAAGGCCGCGGCCGACGTGTTCATGCCCGTCTCGGGCGAGATCACCGAAGTCAACGAGGCCCTGCGCGCCGATCCCTCGCTCGCCAACAGTGCACCGCTGGCCGAAGGCTGGTTCTTCAAGGTCAAGCTGTCCGAACCGGCGCAGCTCGACGCGCTGATGGACGAGACCGCCTACGGCAAATTTGCCGACGAAGCCTAAGTCCTGAAATCGGATTGCCGGACGCAGAGGACGCGAAGGTTTCGCGAAGAACGCAAAAAAGAGAACTGGCTTCGGCATCGCCCCCTGCCTGGTCCTTTTTTCACTGAGTTCTTTCGCGCCCTTTGCGCAACCTTCGCGTCCTCTGCGTCCGGAAGTCCGCTCCCCTGCCTCTTCTTCCCCCGCCCGCCATGCCCACCCCCGCCGCCCTGCCCACCCTGCAAGAACTCGAGAACGCCGAGGAATTCATCGCCCGCCACATCGGCATCGATGCCGACGACGAGGCGCGCATGCTGCCCGTGATCGGGTCGGCCACGCGCGCCGAACTCATCGACGGCATCGTGCCCGCGGCGATCCGGCGCAGCAAGCCGATGCGGCTGCCGGCACCGGCCACCGAGGCCGATGCGCTGGCCGAGCTCAAGGCGATCGCGGCGAAGAACAAGGTGTTCCGCAACTTCATCGGCCAGGGCTACTACGGCACCCACACGCCGGGCGTGATCCTGCGCAACATCCTCGAGAACCCGGCCTGGTACACGGCCTACACGCCCTACCAGGCCGAGATCTCGCAGGGCCGCATGGAGGCGCTGGTCAACTTCCAGACCATGGTGTGCGACCTCACGGGCATGGCGATCGCCAATGCCTCGATGCTCGACGAGGCCACCGCCGCCGCCGAGGCGATGACGCTGGCCAAGCGCAGCGTGAAAAGCAAGAGCAACGTGTTCCTGGTCTCGGGCGACTGCCATCCGCAGACCATCGAGGTGGTGAAGACCCGCGCCGCGCCGCTGGGCATCGAGGTCAAGGTCAGCACCGCCTCGGAAACCCTGCCGCACCTGATGGCCAGCGGCGAATTCTTCGGCGTGCTGGCGCAGTACCCGGCCACCACCGGTCACGTGCACGACCTGCGCCCGCTCGCGGGCCACGCGCATCAGTACGGCGCGGCCTTCTGCGTCGCGGCCGACCTGCTGGCGCTGACCCTGCTCGCGCCGCCCGGCGAATGGGATGCCGACATCGTCTGCGGCACCACCCAGCGCTTCGGCATGCCGCTGTGCAACGGCGGCCCGCACGCGGCCTACCTGGCCTGCCGCGACGACTTCAAGCGCTCGCTACCGGGCCGCCTGGTCGGCGTGAGCGTCGACACCCATGGCCGCCCCGCCTACCGCCTCGCGCTGCAGACGCGCGAGCAGCACATCCGGCGCGAGAAGGCGACCTCGAACATCTGCACCGCGCAGGTGCTGCCCGCCGTGGTCGCAAGCATGTACGCGGTCTACCACGGGCCCGACGGCCTCACGCGCATCGCGCAGCGCGTGGCCGCGCTCACCGCCATCCTCGCGCGCGGCCTGGCCCAGATGGGCCGCGAGCCGGTCAACGAGACCGCCTTCGATTCGCTGACCATCCGCACCGGCGACGACACCGCGAAGATCCTCGAGCGCGCGCAGGCCGCCAACGTGAACCTGCGCCAGCGGCTGCAGCAGCACCTGGGCATCTCGCTCGACGAGACCAGCACGCGCGCCGACGTCGAGACCCTGTGGGCGCTGTTCGTGCCCGCCGGCACGCCGATGCCGCGCTTCGAGGAACTGGCCGCCAACACCGCGCCGCGCATTCCGCAGGAACTGCGCCGCGCGAGCGCCTTCCTGTCGCACCCGGTGTTCAACACCCACAAGAGCGAGACCGCGATGCTGCGCTACATCCGCAGCCTGTCGGACAAGGACCTCGCGCTCGACCGCAGCATGATCCCGCTGGGCAGCTGCACCATGAAGCTCAACGCGACCAGCGAGATGATCCCGATCACCTGGCCCGAGTTCGCGAACATCCATCCCTTCGCGCCGGCCGAGCAGCTGCAGGGCTATGCCCAGCTCGACGCCCAGCTGCGCGCCTGGCTCTGCGAAGCCACCGGCTACGCGGGCATCAGCCTGCAGCCCAATGCCGGCTCGCAGGGCGAGTACGCGGGCCTGCTGGCGATCCGCGCCTTCCACGAGGCCAAGGGCGAGGGCCACCGCAACATCTGCCTGATCCCCTCGTCGGCGCACGGCACCAATCCCGCTAGCGCGCAGATGGTGGGCCTGCAGGTGGTGGTGACGGCCTGCGACGCGCAGGGCAACGTCGACCTCGACGACCTGAAGCGCGCCTGCGAGAAGCACGGCAAGAACCTGGCCGCGGTGATGATCACCTACCCGAGCACGCACGGCGTGTTCGAGACCCGCGTGAAGGAGCTGTGCGAGCTGGTGCATGCGCACGGCGGGCGCGTGTATGTGGACGGCGCCAACATGAACGCGCTGGTGGGCGTGGCCGCGCCGGGCGAGTTCGGCGGCGACGTGAGCCACCTGAACCTGCACAAGACCTTCTGCATCCCGCACGGCGGCGGCGGCCCGGGCGTGGGCCCGGTCTGCGTGGTCGAGGACCTCGTGCCCTACCTGCCGGGCCATGCGACCGCGGGCGTGTCGGGCCATGGCGTGGGTGCCGTGTCCGCGGCGCCGCTGGGCAACGCGGCCGTGCTGCCGATCAGCTGGATGTACTGCCGCATGATGGGCGCGAAGGGCCTGCAGGCCGCGACCGAGACCGCGATCCTCAGCGCCAACTACATCAGCGCGCGGCTCAAGGACCACTACCCCACGCTGTACGCGAGCCCCAACGGCCACGTCGCGCACGAGTGCATCCTCGACCTGCGCCCGCTCAAGGACACCAGCGGCGTCACCGCCGAGGACGTCGCCAAGCGCCTGATCGACTACGGCTTCCATGCGCCCACGCTGAGCTTCCCGGTGCCGGGAACGCTGATGGTGGAACCGACCGAGAGCGAGCCGCTGGCCGAGCTCGACCGCTTCATCGAGGCGATGATCGCCATCCGCGGCGAGATCCGCCGCATCGAGGAAGGCGTCTGGCCGAAGGACGACAACCCGCTCAAGCACGCACCGCACACGGCCGCAAGCCTGCTCGGCAGCGAATGGGGCCATCCCTATGCGCGCGAGCTCGGCGCCTTCCCGCTGGCCGGGCTCAAGGACGCCAAGTACTGGCCGCCGATCGGCCGCGTCGACAACGTCTACGGCGACCGCAACCTGTTCTGCAGCTGCGTGCCCGTGGGCGAGTACCAGGAAACCGAAGCGGCCTGAGCCGCATGGACCCCGGCGAGATCGCCTCGCTCAAGTCGCGCTGGCGCGGCTGCGTCTGGGCCCACACGCTGAGCGACGACGAGGCCGAAGTGCTGCTGCCGCAGCTGCGCTTCGTCGAACTCGCCGCGGGCCAGGCCATCTGGCATCGCGGCGACCCGGCCGAGCACTGGGTCGGCATGGGGCGCGGCAGCATGAAGCTGTGCACCACCTCGGCCTCGGGCAAGCCCGTGACCTTCATGGGCCAGGCCTTCAGCTGGGTCGGCGAGGTCGAGCTGATCCGCAACGAACCGCGCTTCTGCGACGCGGTCGCGCTGTCCGACGCGGTGATCATCAAGATGCCGAAGGCCGCCTTCTTCCACCTGCTCGACGGCAACCGCGCCTTCAACCGCTTCGTGCTGCAGCTGCTGAGCGAGCGGCTCACGCAGTCGATGGCCGTCACGCTGTCGGACCGCACGCTCGACCCGGTCGCCAAGGTCGCGCAGAGCCTGGCATCGCTGTTCAGCCCGGCGGGCTTTCCGCCGCGCTCGCTCGAGCTGCAGGTGTCGCAGGCCGAGCTCGCGCTCTACTGCAACATGTCGCGCCCGCGGCTCAACGCGGCGCTGCGGCGGCTCGAGGCCGAGGGCCTGCTGACGCTGGGCTACCAGGTCGTGACCTTGCGCGACCTCGATGCGCTGCGCGCCTACCGCGCCGCGCCCTCGGCCGCGAGCGGCAGCCACACGCGGCCCGAGACCGCATAGGCGTTGTCGCCGGCAATGCCGGCCACCGGCGTGCCCGACACGGGCGCCCAGACATACTGCGCATGGGTGGCGAACAGCGCCACGCCGAGCTCGTCGCCGGGCCGCAGGCGCGCGGCCACGCCGCCGAGCGCGATGCGCTGCCGCCCCGGCGGCGCGGGCACCACTTGGTCCGACAGCAGCATCAGTTCGCCGTTGCGGCGCAGCGCGAGCCCCACCAACGCCACGCCGGGTCCGCCGGCCGCCCGCACGTCGAGCTCGGCCTCGGGCACGCCGGCCAGCACTGCGCCGCGTGGCGCATCGGTGGGCAAGGGAACGAAGACCGGTGCCGGCGAACCGGCGCGCACCTCGGTCCGCGCGAGTGCCGCGCCGAACTGCGCCGCGATCGGCGCCGTGCCCTCGAAGGCCGTGCCGTCGTCGAGCGCGATGCACAGCTGGGGCACCGAAGGCGCGGACGGCTCGATGTCGCGCAGCTTGGCATCGAGCCAGCCGAGCATCGCGTCCATGGCATCGACGCTGCCGCAGCGCGCGGGCTTGTCGCGCTGCCCCGCGCGCGGATTCACATGGCCCGAGCGCAGCACCATGAGCCGCACGTCGCCGCCGCCGGCCTTCAGCTGGCGCCAGTTGCGCAGGCCCTCGTCCATGTCGAACAGCACGTCCTCGCTGGCCTGCACCACCAGCGCATCGACACGGCGCGAAGGCTGCCCAGCCCAGCTCAGGCCCGAGGGCCCGTGCGCCTGGTAGGCCTCGCGCAGCCGCTGCGCGTCGGCGCCCATGTCGTTCCAGGCCCAGGCACCGGGCTTCGGCGCCGTCTCGCACAGCGGCCGCAGCAGGCCGCCGTCGCGCACCTTGCCGCGCTGCGCCATGAAGCATTCGAACTGCACGAAGCCCTGCTTGAGCACGCCCTGCGGCGCCAGCGAATGCTGCAGGTCGTACCAGGTCATCGACGGGATCGCGGTCGCGATGCGCGGCTCGAGTTGCGCGAGCTGCATCTGGTAGCCGCCACCGTACGAGCCGCCGATGCTGCCGATGCGCGGCCTGCCGTCGGCGCCCTTGCGCAGCGGCAGCTCGCGCTCGGCCCAGTCGATCAGGCTGCGGATGTCGACGATCTCGGCCCGCGGATCCATGATGCGGCTGTCGCCGCCGCTGTCGCCATGGCCGCGATGGTCGAAGCTGATCACCGCATAGCCGCGCTCGACCAGCGTGGGCACGAGGCGGTCGACGCGCGACCAGTAGCTCGCGCCCGGGTCCGTGTCGCGCGGCGGCAGTTCGCGCAGCCGGCCGAGGCCGAAGCCGCTCGCATGCAGCACCAGCGGATAGCCGCCCTCGGGCTTCGCATCGGGCAGGAACAGCGTGAACGCGACCTTCGTGCCCCTGGCCGCGTCGGCGCCCGCGAGCGGATCGGGCACCGTCGATTGCAGCGCGTGCTGTTGCACCGTGGCCGCGTGCGCCGCCGGCAAGGCCATGCAGGCGGCGGCGCACAGCGCGATGGCGTGGATCAGGGTCTTCATGTCTCGTTCGCTCCTCGTCGTGTCTTTCGAAGCACGCGACTCTAGGAACGGCGAGCCATGCTGTTTGTCCCCGCGGGAACAAAGGCGTCGCCAGGGGCGTGGCCGGCGCGCTGCCGGCCCGCGCTCAGGACTTCTTCTTCGCGACCTCGCCCGTGGCGATCTGCTGGCGCAGCGCGCGCAGGCTGGCCTTGAGCTTGCGCTCGTTCTCCGGGCCCATGCGCACCATGATCTTCTGGCCCGCGCTGAGCGACTCGAGCTGGGGATCGACGTACTCGTAGCGCGTCCACGGGCGCTGCGAGGGATAGTCGCCCTTGACCTCGACCAGGCGCACCTGCACCGGCCCCTTGGGCTCGGGCGCGGCCAGCAGGTGGTCGATGACGGCGATCAGCCGGTCGTTGAAATAGCGGCCCGGATAGCCGAGCTCTTCATAGGCCTGCTGGAACAGCGGATAGAGCCGCGCATACACGCTCGCGGCCTTGGCCGGATCGACCGATTCGGCGAGCAGCACGAAGCCGTTGTAGCGCGCGGCATTGTTGGCCGCGATGGTCTGGTTGGCCCCCTGCCCTTCGGTGATGAAGCGCTGGCCCGTGGGCTGCACCGGCCAGGCGCTGGCGGGCGCCTGCTCGCGCGCGAGGTTGTCGACCGTGGCGACGAAGCGCCGCACCACGCCGTCGGGGCGCAGGAAGGCATTGGCGTTCTTGCCGCCGAGCAGTTCGGCCAGCGCCTTCAGCACGCGCGAGTCGGAATCGGCCAGCGAGGGCAGCGCGGCATCAGGCGGCGCGAGCGCGTCGACCGGATTCTGCGGCCCCGAGGCCACGGGGGCCGGCGCGGGTGCGGGCGGTGCGTCCTCGGGCGTGGTGGCGGCCACCGGCGGAGCCACGGGCTGTTGCTGCTGCTGGTACCAGCGCCAGCCGAAGTAGCCGGCCACCAGCAGCACCAGCACGAGCAGTGCCCACGGCAGCATGGAGCGTTCGCGGCGCGGTGCGTAGTCGCGGGTCTCGCCCGCGGTGCTCATGTCGCGTTCGGCACGGAAGTCGTTGTTGTCGTTCTCGGGCATGGCGGCGTGTCTCTCCTGTGGCGTGCGGTGCGTGATGACGTACCGTCATGTTGCACGAACAAGAGGACCGGAACGCGCCGGTCCTCGTAACCCCGTGTGACGCCCTCGCCACACGGAAGTTCAGCCCACCTTCGACACGCCTGCGGCGCCACCGGTTTCCGGGGCGCGCGCTCGGCGCTCAGTGCGCCGCCGTGAGCGACTGCAGCCAGGCCAGCGTGCCCTGCAGCTCGGCCGGCCGGATCTCGTGGCCGCCGGGGAAATCGCTGCCCGCGAGCGCGAGCGGCAGGCCGCGCGCCAGTTCGCGCGTGGCCTGCGCGGCCGCGGGCGGAATCACGTTGTCGGCGCTGCCATGGCTCACCCACAGCGACTTGCCCTCGAAGGCCTCGGGCGCGGCCACCTGGGGCAGCACCTGCGGCAGCAGCCGGCTGTGCCAGACCATCGCGGCGCGCATCGACGCGGGCCTGGTCAGCAGCAGCGACAGCGCCATGATCCCGCCCTGGCTGAAGCCGCCGACCACCACGCGCTCGGGTGGAATGCCCAGCTGCGCCGAGGCCGAGGCCAGCATCTCGCCGACCAGGAAGCGGCTCTCGCGCTCCTGGTCCTCGTCGATGCGGCGCTGGCCGTCCGGCAGCACCTCGAACTCGAACCAGGCATAGGAGCCCGGCGTGAGCACGTAGGGCGCGCGCAGGCTCAGCACATGGAACTGCGGCGGCATCAGGCGCGCGAGGCCGAACAGGTCCTGCTCGTTGCTGCCCACGCCATGCATCAGCACCAGCAGCCAGGGATCGCGCGTGCCGGCGGCGGTCGGTTGTTCGAGGAATTGGAGCGGCAGTTGGAGCGTGGTCATGTCGATGGAAGAGGAAAGCGGAAGGTCCTGTCAGCGCACCGAGGCCTTGAAGCCTTCGGCGAGCGAGCGCGTGATATCGGCGGTGGGCAGCTCGCGGCAACCGCTCGCGTTCTGGCCCGACCACAGCGGCGAGAAGTCGCCGCTGCCCTGCGCCTCGGCCTTGGCGCGCAGCGGCGCGATCGCCGAGGTGGCGAGCGGGAACTCGGGCGCGGGACCGATCGGGCCCAGCTCGCGGATCACGCGGTTGACGATGCCGCGCGCGGGCCGGCCGGTGAACAGGTTGGTCAGCGCCGTATGGCGCGCCGCCTCGCTCTTGAGCGCACCGCGGTGCATGGCGCTGGTGGTGGCCTCGTTGGCCAGCAGGTAGGCCGTGCCCACCTGCACGCCCGCCGCGCCCAGCGCCATCGCGGCCGCCACGCCCTGCGCATCGGCGATGCCGCCCGCGGCGATCACCGGCACGCGCAAGGTCTGCGCCAGTTGCGGCAGCAGCGCGAAGGTGCCCAGCTGCGCCGTGAGATCGTGCGACAGGAAATGGCCGCGATGCCCGCCGGCCTCGAGGCCCTGCGCGATCACCGCGTCGGCGCCGTTCGCCGCGAGCCAGCGGCCCTCCTCGACCGTGGTGGCCGAGGCCAGCACCTTGGCGCCCCAGCCCTTCACGCGCGCGAGCAGCTCGGCCGAGGGCAGTCCGAAATGGAAGCTCACCACCGGCGGACGGAATTCGGCCAGCAGCTCGGCGATCTCGGCGCTGAACGGATTGCGGCCCGGGCCGGCCGCGATGCCCGCGGGGTCGATGCCGAACTCGGCGTAGTAGGGACCGAGCGCGGCGCGCCAGGTGGCCTCGCGCTCGGCACTCGGCACCGGCGGCTGGTGGCAGAAGAAGTTGAGGTTGTAGGGCTTCGTCGTGCCCGCGCGGATCGCCGCGACTTCGGTGCGGATCGCGTCGTTCGAGAGCATCGCGCAGGGCAGCGAGCCCAGCGCGCTCGCATTGCTCGCGGCGATCGCCATCGCGCTGCCCTGCACGCCCGCCATGGGAGCCTGGATCAGCGGCAGTTCGGTGCCCAGCAGTTGCAACAGCGTCGAGGTGGTGGTCATGAAAGAGGCTCCAGTGCGAACGGGGATTCTTCGGAAGGGGCGGCGTGCCGATGCGCGCGCCGCACGCCCGATTCTGAAGGGAAGCGCGGTCGCGCCGCCCGCGCGGGGTCATCGGTGCGGCTTGAGCAACAATGCCCGCATGCGCACAACGACCCCGTCGAACCGCCCTGTTCCGCACCGCCGGCCCCTTGCATCGCTCGCGGGGCTCGCCGTTAGTACCGTGATGTTCATGCTGCTCGCGGGTTGCACGAAGAACGAATCCGAAAGTGCGACTTCGGCACAGGACACGGCCGCCGCGGAGGCCATGCCCGCCGCCGCGGACCCGGCGCCGCCCGCCACGCCCCGGCCCGAATTCTCGGCCACGCTGCAGCGCGACGCGCTGATGGCGCTGCTGTTCGAGCCGCCGCCCGCCGGCGAGACCGCGAGCCGCACCGATGACGTGCAGCTGCCCGAGATCGGCAACGACGGCAAACCGATGACCGAGGGCTTCTCTCCGACCCGTGCGCAGGTCTCGGCGCGCGAGGTGGTCCGGCTCGACGACACGCATGCCGTGCTGCTCACCGAGACCGTGCCGGTGGACGACCGCGGCCAGCCGATGGATGCCCATGTGGCCGGCGCATGGCTCGGTGCCTATTTCTTCGAGCACGGCGACGCGGGCTGGAAGCTCGCGGGCCGCAACGACGGCGTCGACTACCTCGGCTTCTCGGGCAACATCGGCCTCACGCGCGTGGAGCGCATCGCGCCGCAGCGCTTCGTGCTGACCGTCACGAGCGGCAGCTGCTGGCAGGGCTACTGCGGCAGCTGGCTCTCGGTCTACGAGATCGGCGCGGCCGAGGTGCGCCAACTGATCGAGGGCGTGCCGCTGGGCGCCGACAACGGCGGTGCCGACGGCGCCTGCGAGTCGGTGCTGCAGGCCACGCGCCCCGAGGAAGCGCCGCGCGGCGCCTGCTTCCGCATCGACGGCAAGTCCGAGTTCGCGCTCGGCACGCAGGACGATCCGGGCGAGCTGCAGATCGTCTTCAAGGGCGCGCGCACGCGCGATGCGAACGACCTGCGCGTGCAGACCGTCGACGAGCAGCTGGTCTACAGCCTGCGCAACGGCGCCTATGCGCTGGTGCAGGGCCGCAATCCCGTGCCCTCGTTCTGAGACGGACGCCGAGCGATGGGCTTCATCCCCGACCGCCGCATCGAAGCCGAGGCCACCGAGGCCGCGGCCGAGATGATCGAGCGCGCGCGCCGCAACTTCGACGTGGCGCTCGACTTCACCGACGCCAGCATCCGCAAGGTCGAGGCGCTGCTGCAGCAACTGCACCTGCGCGCGCGCAACGACAAGCCCAGCGACGCGCAGGTCTTCGACTACGCCAAGGGCCTGGGCAGCTACGTGGGCGAGGTGTTCCGCCGCAACCATGGCGCCGAATGGGGCGTGGTCGCGCTCGGCGACGACAGCTACCCCGGCATGCGCAGCGCTCAGCGCGAGCAGCTGTTCTGGCCCTGGCGCCGCGCCTACAACCGCATCGTCAACGGCCCCGAGGACAACGTCTGGCACTACTACCAGCTGCTGGTGGAACGCGCGGGCGGCACCCTGGCCGTGCACGACGACGGCATGCCGTCGAACTTCGCACCGCCGACGATGAACTACGGCCGTGCGCGCGCCGCCGCCACCGCGAAGGCTTCGCCGAGCGTGCGCTTCAGCGCGAATGCGCTGGGCGGCGTGCCCGGGCGCGCGAAGCGGCCCGCAACCTCGGCCGCACCCGCGCCGGTGCGCAGGCCCTGGTGGAAGTTCTGGTGAACCTCACACCAGCTTCAGGTCCTTCGGCGTCACGCCGTCGAACACCTTCGCGACCTGCGCGGGCGAGAGTCCGTACATGCGCTGGAACAGACCGCCGAGCACCGCGCGGTATTCGTTGAGCACCGGATAGTCGCGGTTCTGGAACAGCGTGGCGGCCGTCAGCGCCTGCTGCTCGCCGACCACGCGGCCGCCGGCCTGCGCCGAGAGGCCGCCGCCGAGCACCCAGTAGACCGTGCCATGGCCATGGTCGGTGCCCTTGTTGCCGTTCTCGCGGAAGGTACGGCCGAACTCGCTGATGACCACCACCACGGTCTGGCGCCAGTTCTCGGGCTCCATCTCCTGCGCGAAGGCCGCGAGGCCGCGGCCCAGTTCCTCGAAGCGGTTCGCGAGGTAGCCGGTGGCCGCCCCCTGCCCCACGTGGGTGTCCCAGCCGCCGACATCGACGAAGCCGAGGTCGTAGCGCTCGCGCATCAGCGCGGCCATGCGGCGGGCGACGAGTTCGAAGCCCTTGGAGGTCATGGCGTTGCGGCTTGCTGCATCCATTTCGGCCTGCATCGCGCGCCGCACCTCGTCGCGCACCTGGAAGCCCTCGGCCACGGTCTGCGCGAGCGGGGTGTCGCGGTACATCGAGGCGATGAGCTGGCTCTGGCGCGCATCGAGGGTGGGCCGCGCATTGCCCGCGAGCGCCATGTTGGCGGCCCTCGCATCGCCACGCAGCGAGATCGGCAACTGGTCGGTGAAGGCCATCGGCGAGACGTCGGCGAGCGGCCCCGCGCCGAGCACGCCGGCGAGGCGGTTGAGGAAGCCCGAGCGGTAGTCGCGCCGGCGGTCGAGTGCCTGGCCCAGCTCGATGCCGTCCTGCGTCTCGAAGTGGCTGCGCGTGAGGTCGTCGGTGCCGGCGAAGGCGATGAACGCAGCCTGCTTCTGCTGGAACAGGGGCATCACGCTCTGCGCGAGCGCGGGATGCAGGCCCCAGTCGGCATCGAGCGGCAGCGCGCCGCCGCTGGTGCCCGGTCGCCCGATCGCGATGCCGGGCCGCGAGGCGTAGTAGAAATCGCTCGAGGTGGGCACCAGCAGGCTGGTGCTGTCGTAGGCACCGCGCAGGAACACGACCAGCAGCTTGGCGCCCTCGGCGGCCGGCGCGGCGATCAGGCGGGCGGCGGCGCCGGCCAGCGGCGCGGCGGCGGCGAAACGGAGCAGTTCTCGGCGTTGCATCGGCTTGTCCTTCTTCAAGGGGGCGCTAGCGGCGCATCAGCTCGGGCGCGGCCAGCAGCAGCGTGTTCCATTCGGACGGGTTCTTCGCCTGCGCGAGCACCTCGCGCGTGCCGGCACCGAAGCCGGTCTGCATCTCGCGCACCGCGGGCGACTCGGCCAGCGGCGGGAAGGCCGGGCTCTCGAGCGGCGCCTTGGCATCGGTGCGGAACAGCACGGCACCGTTCGCACCGAGGATGCGCGCGATCTCGAAGCGCGTGTTCATCTGCCCCGCGCTGGCCCAGGCAGCCTCGTGCAGCGGATAGCCGTCGGGCGTCTCGTGGCCGTAGAGCGGCTGGCCCATGCGGTCGATCCAGTTGAGCAACGGGCCGACGTTCGCCGCCACGCGGCCGTCGTAGGCCAGCCGCACGCCCGCGATCGCGTAGTGCACCGGGTCGCGGAACTTGCGGCCCAGCGAGGCCGTGAACTCGGGCGACTCGAACAGCGTGCGCAGGGTGGCGGCGATATCGCCGTCGCTGCGCGTGAAGCTCGCGGCCATGCGCTCGACCAGCGCGTTCGATGGATCGTCGGCCACGAAATAGACGGCGAGCTTGCGCGAGACGAAGCGCGCGGTGGCCGGCGCGCGCGCGAGGCGGTCGAGCGCCTCGTCGACCTCGGCCAGGC
This sequence comes from Variovorax sp. FG153, assembly GCF_057809595.1. NCBI lineage: Bacteria > Pseudomonadati > Pseudomonadota > Betaproteobacteria > Burkholderiales > Comamonadaceae > Variovorax > Variovorax sp. FG153. The sequence continues at coordinate 37,843 of NZ_JBMDKG010000052.1, read as the reverse complement.
CGCGGCCACGGATCGGCTCGCCCAGCAGCGTCTTGGGGCCGTAGTCGTGGCGGTTGGGATTGAACTCGAACAGGCCCTGGCGCCGGTAGTCGGCGGCGATCGCGGGCCTGAGCTTGGGCGGCGGCGCATCGGCCGGCTGCAGGCTCACGCCCACGCCGGTGAGCACGCGCGCGAGCTCCTGCACGTCGGCCTGCGAATAGCCGCTGCCCACGCCCAGCGTGTGCAGTTCCATCAGCTCGCGCGCGTAGTTCTCGTTGATGCGGTTGGCGGCGTTCTGCGCGTTGTCGAGATAGCGCAGCATCGCGGGATGGTGCAGCGTGGCACCGACCAGGTCGCGGAAACGCCCCAGCGCATGCGGGCGTATCGCGTTCTCCTCGTAGTCGCCGATCAGCGCGCGCATGTCGCCGCCCTTGCGCTGGCTGACGTTGAAGTGGTTCATCCAGAACCAGGTCATCTGCTCCTGCAACTGGTTCGGCGAATAGAGCGCGCGCAACACGAAGCGCTGCTGCGCCTCGCGCGCGAGCCGGCTCAGGTGCTGCTGGTAGGCCTGGCGCGCGGCCTTCTTCTGGTCCTCGTCGGCCAGCGCATCGGCGGACTTGCGCTCGGCATCGAGCGCGATCGCGAGCGTGTCCACGGGCGTGCGCGCGATCTCCATCGTGTCGATCTGCGCCTGGGCTTCTGCCGGCAGCGGCTGCGGCGCGGGCTTCAGTTGCCGGCCCATCCACACCACGAGGCCCTGCTTCTCGACTTCGGCCTGGCCGCTCGCGTTCGCGCCCCAGCTCACGCGGTCGAGCCAGCGCAGCTGGGTCAGTGCATCGGGCGGTGCGCCGCGCAAAGCGAGCGGCGTCGCGTCGGGCCGCGTGCCGAGCGCGCAGCCCGCGAGCCACAGCGCGGCGGCTGCCATCCATGCGCCCCGTGCGAGGCGCGACCGGATCGAAGAGATGTGCATGGTGGGTTCAACCCGCGCCGTCGGTGCGCGGTTGACCCAGGATGCCAGCGCCGTGTAAAGCTGCCCGTCAGCTTCGTTTCAAGGCGAAACGCCCCCGTGGCTCAGGCCGACGCCACCGCGCTGGGCTGCGCGCCCGCGATCTGCCGCAGCGCGCGCTCGAACACCTCCACCGGCTGGCCGCCCGAGATCAGGTGCTGGTCGTTGATGATGATCGCGGGCACCGAGTGGATGCCCGCGTCGGTGTACATGCGCTCGCGCGCGCGGGTCTCGGCCGCGTATTCGTCGCTGGCCAGGATCTCGCGCGCCCGTGCCGGATCGAGACCCGCCGCTGCCGCGAGCCGCACCAGCACCTCGGGGTCGGAAGGATTCTCGGCATCGGTGAAGTAGGCCTTGAGCAGCGACTTCTTCAGCGCGACCTGCTTGGCCGCGTCCTCGAGCTCGGCCCAGTGCAGCAGCCGGTGCGCGTCGAAGGTGTTGTAGATGCGCGGCCGGCCCTCGGGATTGAAGACGAAGCCGACGGCCTCGCCGCGCTGGCGGATGGCCTCGCGCATCTGCGCCTGCTGCTCGCGCGTGGAACCGTATTTCTGGTTCAGGTGCTCGAAGGTGTCCTGGCCCTCGGGCGGCATCTGCGGGTTGAGCTCGAAGGGCTGGAAGTGCAGCTCGGCCGTCACCCCGGGCGCCACGCGGGCGATCGCGGCCTCCAGCGAGCCCAGGCCGACGGCGCACCAGGGGCAGGAGACGTCCGAGACGAAATCGATCTTGAGGTGGGAGGAGGATGGGCTGGTCATGGCCGCCATTCTTCCGCGCGGCGGCGGCCTTGTCAGGTGCAAGGTCTTCCGCCGCCCCACCCCTGCGGCGTCAGGCCGTGGCGCGCGCCGTCACCGGGCTCGCGCCCAGGGTCTGGGCCCGCAGGCGGTCGTACTCGGCCTTGTCGACCGGCACGGCATCCGGATCGCCGAGGTCGTTCATGTGCACGCGGTAGGTTTCGCGCGCGCTGATCGCGGCCAGCGCGGCCAGCACGGTCACGGCGAAGGTGATGCTGCCCACGGTGAGCCAGATGTTGCTGGAGCCGGGCGGCGCGACCGCGGCGAACAGCGCGGGCAGCAGGGCCGTGAAGGTGGTGCCGATGTTCTGCGAGATAGCCATGGCCGACACCCGGTTGCGGGTGCGGAACAGCTCGGGATAGAAGCTCGGGAAGGTGGCGTTGTAGCCCTGGTAGACGATGCCCCACATCAGCAACGACATGCAGATCGCGAGCGGCACGTTGCGCACGCTGATGGCATAGAGGTAGGCGAACGAGAGCAGGCCCGAGGCCAGCGCGCCGACGATGATCGGCGGCTTGCGGCCGATGCGGTCCGAGAGGTTGCCCACGAACGGGATCACCAGCACCGCGAGGATGTTGCCGAGCACCGGGATCCACAGGTAGACGTCCTTCTGGAAGCCGATGCCGTAGGCCGACTGCACCGCGTAGGCGGCGCCGAAGATGGTGGCGACCACCGGGATCACATTCATCAGCGCCATGCAGACCACGCGCAGCATGTCGGCCCAGCTGTCGGTGAAGGCCTGCACGATCGGCGAGCGCGGCACCTCGCCCTTCTTGTCGGCCTCGGCGAAGGCCGGGGTCTCGTCGACCTCGCGGCGGATGATGTAGCCCGCGATGATGACGACGAAGCTCAGCAGGAACGGGATGCGCCAGCCCCACGAGTTGAAGGCCTCCTCGGGCATGTAGTGCGCGAGCGGCAGGAACACGGCGGCCGCCATGATCTGGCCGGCCTGCACGCCCTGCAGCGTGAAGCTCGCGAAGAAGCCGCGCCGGCCGAAGGGCGCGTGCTCGAGGATCATCGAGCTCGCGCCCGAGATCTCGCCGGCCACCGCGAAGCCCTGGATCAGCCGCAGGATCACCAGCAGCGCGGGCGCCGCCAGGCCGATCTGGTCGTAGGTGGGCAGCAGGCCCACGGCCACGGTCGAGAAGCCCATGAGGAACATGCACAGGATCAGCACCTGCTTGCGCCCGTGCGTGTCGCCCCAGTGGCCGAGCACGAAGGCGCCGATGGGCCGCGCGACATAGCCCACGCCGTAGGTCGCGAGCGAGGCGATGATGGCCGTGGTCGGGTCGCCCTTGGGAAAGAAGATCTGCGGAAAGATCAGCGCCGCGGCGGTGGCGTAGATGAAGAAGTCGTAGTACTCGAGCGCCGAGCCGATCCAGCCGCTGGCGGCGGCCTTCTTCGACTGGTGCTTGCCTTGTGGCTCGTGAGCCTTGGTGTTCGCCATGGGTTGTCTCCGGTGTGGACGAGGATGAGCGGGTGAATGGATGAACGAAAGGGAAATCAGTCCTGGGCCTGCGAGGCCATGCGCGCCGGCGCGTTGAGCGCGCCGTAGGCGTCGTAGCCGCCGATGCGCTGCGCCACCTCGAAGAACAGGCCGTCCTCGAAGCTCTCGGTGTAGATGTGCAGGTAGTCGCCGGCCGGCGAGCGGTCGAACAGCACGCCCGCCGCGCGCATGCGTTCGACCAGCGCGGCATCGAGCTCGGTGCGCGTGGCGAGGTCGTCGTAGTAGTTGTCCGAGATCGGCACGAAGCGCACGCCGTTGGCACGCAGCCGCGCCACCGACGCGAAGATGTCGTCGCTGCGCAGCGCCACGTGATGCACCGCGCCGCCACCCTGCGCATGCACGGTGCGCGCGGTGCGCGTGCGCTGGCTCAGCGAGACGTTGAGCACGAACCGCAGGCTGCGCGTGGCATCGGCCACGCCACGGCTCTTGATCAGGCCGAAGGGATCGGCCAGCTCCAGGCTCTCGCCGACCTCGAGTCCGAGCACGGCGCGCGAGAACAGCACCCAGGTGTCGAGCTGGTCGAGCGCGAGGCCGAGCGCGACATGGTCGATGGCGCGCAGGCCGGCGCCATCGCTCTCCTCTTCGCCCTGCGCTTCGCCAGGCTCGAGGATGAAGTCGGCCTCGTAGAGCCCCGTGGCGCCGAGCGACGACGGAATGAAATGCAGCAGGTTGCCGCCCGGCACCACGATCGCGGGCACGGCCTGCTCGCCGGGACCGACCGGGCTGTCGTGCCGCTGCGAGCACAGCGGGGGGGCGCCCCCCACCGCGGCCTGCGGATCGTCGGTGCGCACGCCCAGCGCACAGACCGAGGTGCCGTGCGCCTCGAAGCGAGTGCGCGCGAAGCTCTCGGGCTGCGCATTCACGACCATGTGGATGTCGCCCTGGCGGTAGAGCGTGACGGCCTTCGAGCGATGGCGGCCCGCGCGGCGAAAGCCCAGTTGCTGGAGCAAAGCCCCGAGCGCGTCGGCCGAGGCCTCGTCGGCCGCGAACTCGATGAAGGACAGGCCGCGAAAGGCCGGCGCATGCGGCGGGTCGAACAGCAAAGGCCGTGCTGCCGGAACGCATTCGCGCACCTGGCTCTCGAGGTACAGCAGCGAGCGCATCGCATCGACCGCGGTGCGGCGGTTCGGCGTCTCACGGAACAGGTCGTTGAAGATTTCGAGCGACAGCGGCCCGGTGTAGCCGGCGCGCAGCACCTGCGCATAGAAGCCCGCCACGTCGAAGTCGCCCTGCCCCGGAAACACGCGGTGGTGGCGCGCCCACTGCAGCACGTCCATCGAGAGCTGCGGCGCATCGGCCATCTGCAGGAAGAAGATCTTCTCGCCCGGGATGTCGGCGATGCCGGCCGGGTCGTCGCGCAGCGAGAGCGTGTGGAAGCTGTCGAGGATCAGGCCCAGCGCGGGATGGCCGGCGCGCCGCACGATGTCCCAGGCCTGGCCGTAACGCGAGGTGAAGCGGCCCCAGGCCAGCGCCTCGAAGCCCACGCGCAGGCCATGGGTCGCGGCGCGTTCGGCCAGCGCATGCAGCTGCGCGGCGGCGCGCGCGGGATCGTCGAGCGCGAGCGGCGAGGTGTTCGAGCAGCACAGCATCAGCGGCACGCCCAGCGCGGCCATCAGCTCGAACTTGCGCTCGGCGCGCTCCAGGCCGCGGCGGAACTGCGGCTCGGGCATGCCTTCGAAGTCGCGGAACGGCTGGTAGAGGTCGATCGCGAGGCCCAGGTCGGCCGCGAGGCCGCGCAGCTCGGCGGCCGTGCCCTTGAAGTTGACGAAGTCGCTCTCGAACAGCTCGATGCCGTCGAAGCCCGCTGCCGCGATCGCCTCGAGCTTCTGGCGCAGCGTGCCGCTGAGCGAGACGGTGGCGATCGAGCGGTGCATGCGCGGCGCGGCGCGCTGCGAAAGGTCGGCGGAGGGCTGGAGCGTGTTCACGGGAGCGACTTTAGGAACGCCGGCCCGTGCCCACAACCATTTAGCGCGGCCTTTGATCGATCATCGAACGCCATCGTGCGAATTTCGCACGAATCAGGGGTTACACCTAGGTCCGGCGGACCATCGATGCCCCCGCCGAATCAGAGACTGCGCCAGTAATCGATCAGCAGCTGCGCGAATTCGACCGGCCGCTCGACCGCGCTCACGTGCGCGGCATCGATGCTGGCGAGCCGCGCGTGGGGGATCGCCGCGGCGATGGCTTCCGACATCGCGAACGGCGTGGCCTCGTCCTGCAGGCCGCCGATCACCAGCGTGGGCACCGCGATGCGGCGGTTGCTGTCGCGGAAATCGATGGCCGCCACCGCGTTGCAGCTCTCGATGTAGGCCTGCGGATCGTTGGCCAGCAACACCGCCTGCAGCTGCTGGGCCGCCACCTGGCCCTCGGGCGTGGCCGCGAAGGCCGGCGTGAGCCAGCGCGACACCGCGCCCGGCGCGATCGCGGCCACGCCGCGCGCGGCCACGGTCTCGGCGCGCGCGCGCCAGGGTGCCTGGTCGGGATAGTGGGCCGAGGAGTTCGCGATGGTCACGGTGCGCAGCAGCTCGGGATGGCGCACGGCCAGCGCCTGCGCCGTCATGCCGCCCATCGACAGGCCGACGAAGTGCACCGGCTCGCCGCCGGCCTCGCGCTGGATCAGCTCGGCCGCGTCCTGCGCCAGCGTCTCGATGCGCAAAGCGCCCGGCACGCGCTCCGAGGCGCCGTGGTTGCGGTGGTCGTAGCGCAGCACGGTGTGGGCACGCGCGAGCTGCGCGGCCACGCCGTCCCACATGCGGAGGTCGCAGCCGAGCGCATGGCTCAGCACGACGATCGGGCCATTGCCTTCGCGTACGAGGTTCAGACGGGTCATGGTGCGGGTTCCTTCGAGAGGGGATGAAGACGGGGGAGCCAGAAGAAGGCGATGGTCAGCAGCGAGCAGGCGGCGGCGACCATGGGGATCACCATCGGCCAGGCGCCGTTCGAGTAGTCGGCATCGACGAACAGCGCGGCGAACTGCCCGACGCAGAAGGCGACCATCATCATGCCGAAGCCCGACCACGAGACGGCGCGGCCCGCGAGCTGCGGCAGGTCGCCCACCGCGCCGGCCTGGCCGCAGGGCTGGTGGATGCCGTGGCCCAGGCAATAGACCGCATGGCCCGCCAGCAGCGGCACCGCGCTCAGCGGCGCGAGCCAGCAGCCCAGCACCTGGATCGCGGCGCCCGCCATGCTCAGCGAGGCGCCCAGTTGCACGGTGCGCACCGGCCCGTGGCGGCGCAGCAGCCGGCGGCACATGGTGGTGCTGAAGATATAGACCAGCGAACCGCCGGCCGGGATCCAGCCGTACCAGGCGGGCGACCAGCCGAGGTAGCCGATGTAGACCATCGGCGACAGCAGCAGGAAGCAGAACAGGCCGCCATAGGTCGAGGCCGCCACCGAGGCCCAGGCGCGGAAGGCACGGCTCGCGAACACCACGCGCGTGCTGCCGCGCGGCGCCGAAGGCGTGTCGACGAAGCTCGGCCGGGTCTCGCCGAAGGAGCGCCAGCACAGCGCGAACAGCACCAGCGCATAGAGCGCCATCGCGCCCATCACCCAGCGCCAGCCCGCGCCCTGCACCAGCCAGGCACCGAGCAGCGGCGCCACCAGCCCGACCACGCCCAGCCCCGTGAGCCCGCGCGCCATGACGTGCGGTCCCTCGTGGGCCGGATAGAGATCGCGCACCGCGGCGCGCGCGCAGACCAGGATCGCCGCCATCGAGAAGCCCTGCAAGGTGCGCCAGCCGGCCAGCATGAACACGCTGCCCGCGAAGGCGCCGCCGAGCGCGGCCAGCGCATAGCAGCCCAGGCCCGCCAGCAGCACCGGCCGGCGGCCGAAGCGGTCGGCCAGCGGTCCGCACAGCAGTTGCGCGAAGCCGAAGGCCAGCACGAACAGCGTGAGGCTGGTGCTGGCCGAACCGAGTTCCCTGGCGATCGCGGGCAGTGCCGGCAGGTAGCTGTCGGTGGCCACCGGCTGGGCCGCGAGCAGCAACGGCAGCAGCAGCGCGAAGCCGGCGTGCCAGCCGCCTTGCCGCTGCCCTTGCGGCCCTCGCGGCGCCCTCACTGCGCCGCCGCAGGCAGCAGGCCCTTCTCGCGCAGGATGTTGGTGGCGATGCCGAAGGCATGGTTGGCGACCGGCACGCCGCAGTAGATGGCGGCCATCATGATCACTTCCTTGATGTCCTCGGGCGTGAGCCGCGACTCGGGCGGGCCGTCGAGCGCCGCGCGCACGTGCATCGCGAATTCCTCGTAGGCGTGGATGCCGAGCATCATCGACAGCACCATGAAACGGCGCGTCTTGTCGCCCAGCGCGGGGCGGCCCCAGATGTCGTTCCACGCATGGCGCGTGATCAGTTCCTGGAACTCGGCATTGAAGCTGTTGCGGTTGGCCAGCGAGCGGTCGACCCAGGCGTCGCCGAGCACGCGGCGGCGGTTGAGCAGGCCCGATTCGTAGCCGTCGGCGGGGGTGTCGGAAGAGGAAGTCATGTCCGGGAATCCTTGTTCGTGTGTTCTTGCGAATCTCAGGTGGGCAGCAGTTGCGCGCGCAGTGCCTTCACCTCGGCCAGCGCGATCTCGCCGGCGCGCACGGCCAGCGCGGGATCGAACCATTCGTCGGCCGCGTCGCGCGGCAGCTCGGCGCGCAGCCGGTCGATGTTGGCGCGCATGCGCGCGGCATCCACCTGCAGACCCGGCAGCGCCGCCGCCATGGCGCGCACGCTGCCGTGCGCAGACATCAGCAGCTGCGGCCATTCGCCGAGCTCGGCCTGCCAGGCGCCGAGCGCGCGCTCGTGCTGTTGCGGCATGGCGCCGAGCAAGGCCGCCACGCGCTGCGGCGCGCGATGCGCGGCGGCGATCGCCACCATCGACGCCACCGGGTTGCGCTTGTGCGGCATGGCCGACGAACCGCCACGCCCGGGCTCGCTGGGCTCGGCCACCTCGGCCACCTCGTACTGGCCCAAGAGCGACACGTCGACCGCGATCTTGCCGAGGCTGCCGGTCAGCAGGCCGAGCTCGCAGCCCAGCGCTACCCATTCGTCGCGCTGCGTGTGCCAGGTCGCGCCCGGATCGGCCAGCCCCAGTTCCTTCGCCATGCGCGCGCGCACCGCGCCCGCCTGCGGCCCCATCTGCGCCAGCGTGCCGACCGCGCCGCCGAGCTGCAACTGCAGCGCATGGCGCGCGGCCTCGCGCAGCCGCAGCCGGCTGCGTACCAACGGCGCGGCCCAGCCCGCGCACTTGAAGCCGAAGCTGGTGACCGAGGCCGGCTGCATCAGCGTGCGCGCGAGCATCGGCGTGGCGGCATGCTGCACCGCGAGCTGCAGCAGCGCCTCGGCCGCCTTGGCGAGGTCGGTCTCGATCAGCGCCACCGCCTCGCGCGTGACCAGCGACATCGCGCTGTCGATCACGTCCTGGCTGGTGCTGCCGAAGTGCACGAAGGGCGCCGCCTCGGCATTGAAGAGCCCGACCGCCTCGCGCAGCGCCTTCACCAGCGGGATCGCCACGCTGCCCGCGCGGCCGCTCTCGCGCACGATCTTGGCGACGTCGAACAGCTCGACCTTGCAGCTGCCGACGATCGAGTGCGCCGCGCTCTCGGGGATCAGCCCCTCGGCCGCTTGCGCGCGCGCGAGCGCGGCCTCGAAGCGCAGCATCGCATCGACGAAGGCACGGTCGCTGAAGGCGCCCAGGGTTTCGGAAGTGGAGAGAAAGCCTTCGAAGATGCTCATGTCAGGGGGCGATGTGGGGGGTCGAATACGGGAGCGGACTTCCGGACGCAGAGGACGCGAAGGTTCCGCGAAGGTCGCGAAAGAAGGTCTCAAAAATTTTCTTGAATCCCTTTTGCGTTCTTCGCGAAACCTTCGCGTCCTCTGCGTCCGGCTGTTTGTCTTTCATCTCAGTAGCTCAGCCGCGCGCTGGCGCGCAACTCGTCGGCCGTCGCGCTGCCGAAGCCGAAGAACTCGAGGTAGGCCGGGATCATCTCGAACAGCATGTCGGTGCCGACCTGCACCGCGCAGCCCCTGGCGCGCGCCGCCTCGAGCAGCGGCGTGTACTCGGTCTTCATCACGACCTCGCCGACGAAGGTGCCGGCATCGATGCGATCGATGTCGAAGGGCAGCGGATCGTCGGCCTTCATGCCCAGCGGCGTGGCATTGACGATCACGTCGAAGCCCGCCGGGTCCTTCGAGCCGGTGGCCACCTTCAGTTGCGGATAGTGTTCGCGCAGCCGCCCCGCCAGCGCCTCGGCCGAGGCCGCATGCGCATCGAACAGCATCAGCTCGGCCGCGCCGGCCGCCGCGATCGAGGCCGCGATGGCCGAGCCCACCCCGCCCGCGCCCGACACCAGCACGCGCGTGCCCCGGAAAGGCCGGCCCTTGCGCTCCACGCCGCGCACGAAGCCCGCGCCGTCGAACTGGTCGCCCAGCAGCGTGCCGTCGGCCCGCTTGAGGATCGCGTTGCAGGCACCCGCGATGCGCGCGGTGGGCGTGACCTCGTCGACCAGCGACATGGTCGTGACCTTGTGCGGCATCGTCACCAGCGCGCCGCGCAGGTTGCTGAAGCGGAAGATCTGCGCGAGCGAGGCCGCGTAGTCCTCGGGCTTCACGCCCATCGGCACCACCACCGCGTCGATGCCCTGCTGCTCGAACCAGGGGTTGTAGATCATCGGGGCCTTGAAGGCCTCGGTGGGATAGCCCAGGTGGGCGATGAGCGTGGTCTTGCCGGAAATCATGCGCGAAGCCAAATAAAAAAAGAGGTTCAGGCCGCGCCGTAACGCAACGGCGTGGCGATCTCGGCGCGCATCGCGTCGGGGTAGACGATCTCGCGCAGGAAGTCCGAGTCGGCACGCAGCGCCGCCGCCGCATCGGCATGGCCGAAGTAGTCGAAGTAGTGCGGCATCTGCTGGATCAGCATCTCGAAGCCGGCCTGTGCGTTGAGGCCGCGTGCACGCGCCGCGCGCACCAGCGGCGTGGGCTGGTTGCGCAGCAGGATGTCGAACAGGGCCGCGTGGCCGTCCATGCGCGCCACGTCGACCGGCGCTGCATCGTCGTCGGTCAGGCCCAGCGGCGTGGCATTGACGACCAGGTCGTAGCCCTCGGGCGCGTTGCTGTCCACCGCCACCACGCGGGCGTCGAAGAAGGCATCGAGCTTGGCGGCCACGCCCGCGGCCTTGCCCGCGGAGCTGTCGTAGAAGGCGATGTACTCCGCCCCATCGACCGTGCCGCCCTCGGCCAGCGCCACGCCGATCGCCGCCGCGCTCACGCCCGCACCGAGGATCAGCACGCGCTTGCCACGAAACGGAATCGCGAAGCGGTCGAGCGCGCCGATCAGGCCTTCGCCGTCGAACAGGTCGCCCTCGAGCTGGCCGGCCTCGGTGCGGCGCACCACGTTGACCGAGCCGGCCACGCGGCCGAACAGGCCCGCGCCTTCGAGCAGGTCGACCACCAGCGGCTTGTGCGGCGGCGCGATCACCATGCCGCGCACATTGCGCGCGAGGAAGGCCGACTTGAAGAACACCGCGAAGTCGCGCACCGGCACCTGCATCGGCAACAGCACCGCGTCGATGCCGAAGCGCTCGAAGGCGGCGTTGAACATGCGCGGCAGCCGCACATTGCGCACCGGGTCGCCGGGAATCAGGTAGGCCTGGGTGCTGCCGCTGATGGGGAGGCTCATGGGCGTCTTTCCGTTCGTCAATCGCTCGTTTCGAGGCTGGATGCCCGGCTTTATAGTCCTTTCGTCCCGAGCCTGCTGACGTCAGACGACCATTTCGTTCGATCATCGATCTTTCGAGATCGTCAATCGTTCAAACCTAGGGTTTTTGCCCACGCATCGGGCACTGCGGCCGGGCGGCGGCGCAGGCACACTCCCGGTCATGAGCAACGACGACCCACCCGCACCGCCCGGCCTCGACAAGCGCGACTGGATCGCCGGCCTGGAGCGCGGCGTGAGCATCATCGAGGCCTTCGACGACGCCAACCCGCGCCTCACGGCGAGCCAGGCCGGCCAGCGCACGAACATGACGCGCACGGCCGCGCGCCGCTACCTGCTGACCCTGCAGCACATGGGCTATGTGGCGAGCGACGGCAAGCTGTTCTGGCTCACGCCGCGCGTGCTGCGGCTGGGCCAGTCCTACCTCGAATCGGCACGGCTGCCGCGCGTGGTGCAACCCTTTCTGCAGCGCGTGGCCGCCGGCACCAACGAGATCGCCTACCTCAGCGTGATGGACGGCGACGAGGTGGTCTACATCGCGCGCAACGGCCCCAACCGCAGCATGAGCACCGGCTACGTGCTCGGCGCGCGCGTGCCCGCGCAGGTCACGGCCTCGGGCATGCTGATGCTCGCGCTGCGCGGCGACACCGAGCTCAACGAATGGCTCGCCACGCGCCAGCTCACCGTCTTCACCTCGCACACCATCGCCAGCATGGAACGCATGAAGCTCGAGCTCGCGCGCATCCGCGCCCAGGGCTGGGCGCTGTCCGAGCAGCAGCTCGACCTCAACTCGCGCGGCATCGCGGTGCCGCTGCGCGACCGCCACGGCACGCTGGTGGGCGCGCTCAACATCACGATGCCGATGGGGCACGAAAGCTCGGAGGACGCGGTGGCGCGGGTGTTGCCGGTGTTGAGGGAGACGGCGCAGGCGATGCGCAACTTGATCTAGACCACTGCCCGCAGCGCGCGCCGCGAGCTGCTCACGCCGGTCAGCACCTCCTGCCCCGCACTCTCCGCGCAATAGTCCAGCGCCTGCCGCAACGCCGTATCCACGCTGCGCAACGACAGCTCGAAGCGCGCCGCCGCTTCCACCCGCGTCATCTCATCGATGCGCAACGCGATCAGCACCGCGCGATGGCGCCGCGGCAACCGCTCCATCGCCCGCTCCACCGCGGCCACATCGGAACGCGCCTGTGCAATCGATTCGGGCCCAGGCGCACGGTCGACCAATTCATCGAGCGCAACCTGCTCCTCCCCCGCGTACTGCCACGGCCGATGGCTGCGCAGCCGGTCCACGGCGAGGTTGCTCGCCATGCGGTGGATGTAGGCCAGCGGGTTCTGCACGTCGTGCGCGAGGCCCAGGTCCCCGAGCCGTAGCCAGACCTCGTGCAGGCATTCGCTCGCCAGATCGGGACATCCCAGGTGCCGCAGCAGCCGGCGTCGCAGGTGCTCGTAGTTCGCGACCAGGATCGCCTGCAACGCGGCACACCGCGGCGCCGGATCGGGCGGCTCGCCACAAGCGGCGTCGTCGAAGGAATGGTCTGCAGTGCGGCACGGGATGTTCAGGCTCATGACGGCTCCGTCTCGGTAGGCATCGGCTGACGAAAAAGGGGCACGCTGCCGCCCCGCCCCCGGTTCACGGGAGGCGGGACGCTGGCAGCGGATGGCGTGGGACCTACCGGCCCTGCAAGGCGCGGCGTTCCTCGTCGGTCAGCCGGGCCACCTGCCGGGCATCGAACTGCCGGCCATTGCCCACGAGCTGCACGGGGTTCGCGGGGTCGTAGCGCACCGCGCTGTCGCCCGCGCGTCCGGCCGCGGGCGGCGGCGGGTTGCGGCCGCCGCCTTCGGCCGGCTCGTTGCCGAAGCCGAGCACGCGCACGGTGAACACCGAGGGCAATGCCTGGCGCGCCGCGGCGCGGTCGCGCTGCAGGCTCTCCTGGGCGGCCACCGCGGCCTGGGCCGCGGCCGCGCTGGCATTGGTCAGCGCGCCGACGTTCACGGCCGCGACCACCGGCAGGCCCTTGGTCTCGCCCTTGACCTGGATGTTGTCGGCGTTGAGCACCTGCAGCGCGGCGATGTTGAGATTGCCCGCCACGCGCAGGCCGGCATCGCCGGCATTCACGGTGCCGCTGGGCGCGACCAGGTCGACGTCGCCGTCGCCCACGGTGCCGATGCCGCTGCCGCTCATGTCCGACTTCTCGCGCACCACGGTCACGCCGTCGAGGTCGGTGACGACCTCGGGCGCCGAGGGCACGCGCAGGGTCTTCGCGCCGCGGCCGGCGTCGATGTTGCCGACCGTGGACCAGATGATCTGGTCGCTGCCCTGCTTCGTCACCTCGGGCACGAAGGACAGGATGCGCGACTGGTTCACCGTGACATCGTCCTTGGCGAAGATGTCGATGTGGCCCGAGGCCAGCGTGACCAGGCCGTAGCCGGCCGGCACGGTGGCACCGAGCGCCGCCACCTGCAATCCGCCGCCGGGCGTGAGCACGTTGATGTCGCCGCCGGCCATGGTGCGCAGCATCAGGGTGTTGGCCGCCACGTCGCCCTTCCAGTCCTTGCCCGGAAACAGCGTGTCGATCGCCGCGTAGCCGCGGTTGTAGCCGCCGTTGCGCGGCAGGCCGCCCGTGCCCGGCTCGTTCTGGTCGCGGCCCGCCTCGCGCAGCTCGAGCAGGAAGGCCTGGCGCAGGAACTGCTGGCGCGCCGGTCCGGGCAAGGCCTGGAAGCGGGTCCAGGCATCGAGCGGTGCGAGGGTCTCGCCGGTCATGTCCTTCATGTACGAGACAAGGCCGCGGCGCACGGTCTTCTCTTGCCCGCCAGGGCGCGTCTCCAGCTGGTCCACCAGGTAGATCGGCACCTGCGTGCCGTCGGGCTCGCGGGTCTTCAGGTAGTCCGGCATCGAGGCCACGCGGGCCGGATCGAGGTAGGCGGCGGCGAAGGCGTCGTAGCCCACGGCGCCGTTGAGCCCGGCCATGGCGGTGATCGCCGCACCGTTCGCGGGCAGGCCGTTGACCTGGGTATCGGGCACCGGCCGGTTGTTGCGGTCGTAGCGCTGGTTGGCCAGCGTGCGCACCTGCAGGTTGTCGGCGTAGATGTCGCGCCCGGCCGCCAGCGTCAGCGTGCCCGGGCCCTGCATCTCGATGTTGCCGGTCAGGCCGGTGCCGGTGCCGTTGTCGCGATCGAGCGCCGCCACCCGCACGGTGGCCAGGATGTCGTTACCCGCCTCCAGCAAGGTGGTGTCGGAGGCGCGCAGGTTGCGCCCCGCCACGCGCACGCCGCGGATGTCGGTGCCCGCGCGCACCCAGGTCTGCTCGTTGGCCTTGAGGTCGAGCCCGAAGATCGAACCCTCCGCGGCATAGATGCGGCTGGGCTGGTAGTCGCCGGCCAGCGGCAGCACGGAGGGATTGCTGACGCTGCGCAGGTAGGGGTCCTTGATGAAGGAGGCGCCCGACCAGTTGATCATGTTGTCGAGCATGTCCTCCATGTTCATCTGGCTGAAGGGCGAACCGGCACCGGCGGGCATGGTCGGCGAGGGCATCATCGCCGGCGTGGCGTAGGCCATCGCGAGCGGCGCGGCGAAGCGGATGTCGTTCTTCGCCGCCAGCGAGACGTCGTTGGTGGTGCCCGGCAGCACGTACAGCGGCCCCTCGATCGACAGCCCGCCATTGAGCGCCACCGCCGACAGCCGCGCCGGATAGCGGTTGCCGCCGAAGCCGACCAGCGTGTCGCGGTCGAAGCTGCGCAGCAGCACGTCGCGGAAGATGAACTCGTCGCGGTTGACGAAATGGATGTCGCCGCCGGTGGAGACCAGCTTCAGCGCGCTGCGGTCGGTGTAGCCGCTCATGTAGGCGCCGTAGTTGAGCTGCTGCCCGTCGGCGCGCAGGCCCTCGCCGTAAGTGACCAGCAGCGGATCGACCACCGTCTGCAGCACCAGGTCGCCCGCGGTGCGCAGGCTCAGGGTGGCATCGCCGAGCGCGAGCACCGGCGCCACGCCGTAGCTGGTGCGCGTGATGCCGCCGACGCTGTCGTCGCGGCTCAGGGTCACGGTGCGGCCCACCGTGGTCTCGCCCGCGCGAATCTCGCCCGCGCCGCGCGCCACGTAGTACTGGCCGCCACGGATCGCGCCGCCGGCCTCGACCTGCATCGCGCCGCCGTTGTGCATCTCGACGCTCATCGCCTCGCCCGCCGAGAGCCCGCCGCGCACGCGCATGTTGGTGGGCAGCGCGACCAGCAGGTTGCGCAGGTCGCCGCCGGCATGCACCGTCACGTTGCCGCCGCCGAGCGCGCCCACGCCCTGCTGGAAGCGGCCGTAGTCGATCCACCAGCTCGACTGCTCGGTCGGATGGATCACGGGTCCATACACGCCGTCGGGGCCCACGGCGTTCTCGCCGTTGGTGTACGGGCCGAAGTAGCGCTGCGCGTTCAGCGTGCCTTGCCGGTTGAGCCACTCGGTGAAGCGCTGCCCCGCGGGCGCGGCATCGATGCTGCCCTGCACGCCGATGTCGAGGTGGCCACCGTCGACGCCGTAGCTCGCGTTCGGGTTGGCGGTGGTGAAGTCGCTCCACGCCGTCGTGTCCTTGCGGCCCGCGGTGTAGATCGCCGACTCCTTGTGCGCCAGCGTGAGGTCGCGCCCCGCGCGCAGCTCGAGGTCGCCGGTGCCGGTGCGCACCAGCTTGCCGGCGCCGTTGTCGGGTGCGGGATCGCTGTCGCTGGGCTGCGCCGTGTTGGCGGTGCCGATCACGACCGAGCCCTTGCCTTCGGCCTGCGCGGCCAGCGGCTTGAGCGCGAGCACGTTGGCCGAGTCGAGGTCGCCGCCGGCCACCAGCCGCAGGTTCCACGAGGCACCGGGCTGCAGCACGCCGCCGCGGTCCGCCTTGTCGAAGCCGTCGCTCAGGTGGCCGTTGATCAGCAGGTTGCCGCCGGCGCGCAGGGTCAGCGTGCCGTCGCGCGCGCCCGGCAGATCGGCGAACAGGTTCCAGTCGCCGTTGAGCGCGAGGTCGCCGGCGCTGCGGATCTCGATGCCCGGCATGACCGCGAGCCCGGTGCCCAGGCGCCCGGCGATCGCGCCGGCGGCGGCGCTGAAGCGGCGCGCATCGGCGATCGCCTCGGCCTTGACCGCATCGACCGTGCCGTCCTGCGCCTCGTAGCTGCTCGTGCCCTCGAGCACCGCCGAGCGCGCGCCCGTGACCGCGACGTTCAGTGCGCCGACCTCGATCTCGTCGTGGCCCGCGTTCTGCCGCGCGCGCAGGCGCACCTTGCCGCCCTCGTTGCCCGCCACGTCGATCTGGCCGCCGCGCAGCTCGAGCCGGCCGCCGGCCGCCTCGAGCGTGACGCGGCCGCTGCCGAGTTCGCCGGTCGCGCCGGCCAGCAGCTTCGCGCCCTCGCGCATCGCCACGCCGTTGCCGCCGGTGATGCGGATCGTGCCGCCATAGGCCGAGCGCGCGTCCACGGTGCCGGCGATGTCGATGCTGCCGCGGTCGGCGGCGAGGCCGAAGTCCTCGACCGTCGTGAGCCCGCCGAGCACCACGTCGCCCTGGCGGATGCGGAACTGGCGCGAGCGGTTGAAGCCGGCGTCGTTCAGGCGCTGGCTGAAGCCCGCGAAGTCGGGCAGCGCCTCGATGTCGAGCGAGAAGCTGCCGGCCTTGCCGCCGGCGCCGGCCTGCGCGGCGATGGTGCCGTCGAGCACCACGGTGCCGCCGTTCGACGCGGCCAGGCCCAGGGTGCCGGCGCTGCCGCCGCCCGCGTGTGCCGCCAGGCCGAGCCGGCTGCCGGCCTCGAGCCGGACGTCGCCGCCCACGGCCGCGAGGTCGATGCGGCCCGCGTCGGCGTATTCGGCCAGGTCGAAGAAGCGCTTGGCGAAGCCGCCCACGTCGATCCGGGCGCCCTCGCCCACCACCAGGTGGCCGCCGGTCGCCGTCATGCCGATGCTGCCGCCGAGCGCGACCGCGCGGCCGCCGAAGTCGATGGTCCTGCCGCTCAGGCTCAGGCGCGCGCCCAGGCTGTCCTGCAGGTCGGTCGGCGTGCCCGCGCCGGCCTCGCCGCCCGTCACGCGCAGCGCACCCTGGGTGGCGATGGTCTGGGCCGCGCCGCCGCGGCCGGTCAAGAGCGGCGTGGCCAGGGTCAGCGCCGCGGCGCCGGTGTCCACCGCGCCCGCGCCCTCGCCGACGATCTGGTCGCGCCCCGCCAGCGTGACCGCGCCGAAGCCCGCGAAGTCCTTGCGGCCCGCGCCCAGCACCAGCGTGCCGGCATCGAGCGTGAAGGCGCCGTTGCCGGTGCCGCTGCCACCGGTGCCGCCGCCGCTGTTGATCAGCGTGACCGCATCGCCGCGGATCGTCACGTCGCCCGCGCCGCGGCCGACGAAGGCGGCGCCGTCGAAGGTCAGCGAACGCAGGCCGGCCGCGCCGAGATCGAGCGAACGGTAGAAGTCGAAGTCCGAATAGCTGCGCAGGGTCAGGCGCTGCGAGTTCGCGAGCTGCGCCAGCGCGCCGCTGTCGAGCACCATGCCCTCGGTGCCGCCGCCGAAGCCGATGCGGCCGGCCGCCACCGACAGGTCGGCGCCGGCGATCCGGGCCGAGCTCGCGAGCTCGGTGGTGCGCGTCGCGTCGATCAGCAGCGCGGCGCCGCCATCGACCAGCGCGCCCGCGCCGATCGTGACCAGGCCGCCGCGCGTGGTGTCCACGTTCTGGCGCAGCACCTGCACCGCGTCGCCGGTGGCCAGGCGCACCAGCGCGCCCCAGTCCTTCGTCGGCGAGGTGAGCACGTCGTCGGCCGCGTCCCTGGCGTCGATCACGCCGTCGCCGTTGTCGTCGAGGTTGCCGTCGGGATCGGTGTAGACCGCCGGCGCCTTCGGCTTCATCACCAGGTTGCCCGAGCCGCGGCCGCCCGCGCCCTTGGCGCGCACCCGGCTGCCGCCCTCGATCGCCACCTGCTCGCTGGCCGCGAGGATGATCTCGGGGCCGCTGAGCTCGGAGCCCTCGCCGTTGCGCACCACGATGTCGGTGGCCGTCACGTCGATCTCGAGGCCGAGCGCATTGCCCTGGCGCTTGCCGCCCACCAGCAGGCTGCCGGCGCCGAAGTTCGACAGGCTCGCCGAGTCGATCACGAGGTAGCCGTCGGCCTGCAGGCCGGCCGCGTCCAGGCCGGCGCCGACGATCGCGATCTTGCCGCCCGCGATGTCGACCAGCCCGCCGCGGCCGCCCGCATCGGGCGCCGAGCGCAGCGTGCCGTCGAGCGTGAGCCGCTTGCCGGCATCGAACACCACGGCGCCGCCGTCGCGCGGCAGCCGCGGCGTGACGATGTTCTGGCCGGTCAGCCGGTACTGCGTGAGCTTGAAGGCGTCGGACGAGAAGAAGTCGTTGGCCGTGGCTTCGTTGTATTCGGTGTACTTGCGCAGCGTGCCGCCCGACATCACGCGCCAGGCCGAGGCCTGCGCGTCCTGCTGGCCGCTCAAGGCATTGCCGCCGCGGCCCTGCATCACCAGGCTGCCGTCCGAGGCCAGCGTGGCCGGCGCCAGCGCGCCGCCCCAGGCCTTGCCGGTGGCCTGCACCGCGAAGGCGCCGGGCAGGAGCGCGAAGCGCGCGGGCAGCAGGTTGTACCAGCCGGCCGCCAGGCCCGGCCCGCCCGCGAGCCACACGCGCTGGCCCGCTTCGGCGGCGCTCGCCGGCGCGGTGGCGGTCTGGCCCGGCAGGATCGCGTAGGTGCCGGGCCGGTTCAGCACGTCGTACGAGCCGCCCGGCCCGGGCACGAACTCCCAGGCATAGAGATCGCCGCCACCCGCGATGTCCACGGTCGCGCCGCGCGCCAGCGCCACGTCGGGCGACTTCAGCGTGATGCGTTTCTCCGGCGGCGCGGCCAGCGAGCCGGCCGAGGGATTGGCCGCGTCCACCGCCTTGGTGGGATCGTGCCAGTGCTCGTCGTTGAGCAGGGTGCCATAGGGCACGACCACGCCGGCGCCCGACACCGAGGTCAGGCTGTCGGCGCCCAGCGCGAGACGCTCGCTCGCGGCCAGTTCGATCTGGCCATGCGGCGCGCGCAGCACGCCGTTCTGCGCGATGGTCGGTGCCTCCAGGCGCAGGGTGCCGCCGGCCGACAGCGGCGCGTCGCCAGGCTCGCCGAGCCGCTCGACCGCGATCGAACCGGTGGCGCGGATCACGCCGGTCATGCCGGTGCTCGGATAGACCTGGCCGGCCGCGAGCACCAGTTGCCCGTCGACGTCGAGGTTCAGCTGCAACCGGGTGTCGTCGTTGATCTGCTCGGGCAGCGCGCCGCCGATGCGGATCTCGCCGGCCTCGAGCCGCGTACGGCCGAAGCCGCCGATGCGCGCCGTGCCTTCGGGCGACACGCCCGCCTCGTTGCCCGAGACGATCTCGATCAACCGGCCCGCGAGCTTCAGTTCGCCCTGGGCATCGGGCACCTCGGCCACGAGCGAGGCCGAGGCCGGCCCCGGCACGGTCAGCAGCGTGAGGTGCGGCGCGCTCAGCGACGACGAGGTGCCGGCGTGTCCGAGGATCCGGCCCTGCAGCGAGATCGCCCGGCCCGTCCTGATGTGCGCGTCGTCGAGGCGGATCGGCCCCTGCGAGGAATTCACCAGCGCGAGGTCGGCGAAGCCGCCGTTCGCGAAGGACCGCGGGCGCAGCGTCAGCGCAAAGGCCTGGCCCGGCTTCTGCATGATCTCGCGCAGCAGGTCGCCGCCGAACATGGCGTCGCGGAACAGGTCGAGCGCGGCCGGCGTCAGCCCGAACTGCGCCGGATCGAGCGCCCCGACCGGGCCGGGCGCCGGCAGGCGGTCGGACAGCACCAGCTCCTTGCTCTCCGAGAGCCGCGGCAGCAGGCTCGACGGAATGATCATCGTGCCCTCGACCTCGTAGCCGAAGCTGCGCAGGCCCGGCGCCCAGTCGTAGTCCAGGCCCTGGCGCCAGTTGTTGCAGGCGCCGTCGACGAAGAAGCCGAAGCAGTCTGGGTCCTGCAGCGTCTGGCTCAGGCGCTCCAGCGGCGAACCGCCGGGCGCGGCGGGCACGTCCATGTTGATCCGGATGCGTCCGCCGATACCGCCGGGGCCGCCCGCGTGGCCCACCAGCGTGCTCTCGATCAGGCCCTGGCCCTTGACCTGGATCAGGCCGCCGTCGCTGTCGAGCCGGATCTTCGGCGTCGGCTTCGGCAGCTGCGTGCCGTTGCGGCCGGTGTCGGCCACGCCGTCGATCTCGCCGGTGGCGCCCGACACGTCGATCAGCGCGTCCCGCTCGAGCCGCACCTCGCCGGCCTGGATGTCGACCGTGCCGCCGTCGCGCACCTCCCCCACCTGGCGGCTGCGGCTGTCGGTGGAGATCAGCGGCACGCCGCGCGCCAGCAGTTCGCCGCCGGAGCGCAGCGTGACCTGTCCGCCCGACAGCGAGATGCCGCCGGCCGGCGCGTCGAGGCGCCCGGCCACGTCGACCGTGCCGAGTTGGCCACCGGCGCCGAGCGACAGGCTGCCGCCGATGTCGGTGCGCACCACCGCACCCGCCCCGACCGAGATCGGACCGTTGGCGGTGCCCAGCGACAGCGCCGCGTTCTTGCGCGCCGCGCGCTCCTCGGGCCGCAGCACGCCGATGGGCGCGGCCTCGGCCAGGCTGGCGCCGCCGGGCAGCTGGCGCCAGTCGAAGTTCGAGAGATCGAGGCTCACGGCCTGCTGCGACACCGTCACGCCCTCGGGCACCGCGATGCCGCCCTCGCCGCGCACCGCGACCGTGACGCGGCCGAAGCCGCGCTCGCCGTAGAGCGTGGGCGGCAGCAGCGTCACGAGCGGCTTGCCGGTCTCGGCATCGGTGGCGGCGCTGCCGCCGATCTGCACCGGCGACAGCACGTCGAGCACCAGGCTGCCCGCCGAACCGGCCGCGAAGGCGCGCAGGTTGAGCGCGCCCAGGTCGAGCTCGGGCGTCACGCCCACCAGCGTGATCGACCCCGCGTCGCCCACGCGCAGCGTGGGCAGGCCGTTCTTCGCGACGTCGACACGGCCGCCGCCCGAGACGTCGAAGACCGCCGCCGGGTCGGCCGCGATCTTCGCCACGCCGAGCGAGATCGCGCCGCCGTCGATGGCCCAGGCACCGCTGGCCGGGCCTTCGCGCCAGGTGTTGAGCCACTGGCCGCTGGCATCGAGCCGGCCCTGCGCGCCGATCTCGAGCGCGCCGTTGCTCGACGACAGCCCGATGCGCCCGCCCGGCGCGCGGATCTGGCCGAAGATGCGGATGTCCCGGGTCGAGCCCTCGGTGCCCGCCACCGTCAGCGAGGCGCCCGGCGAGAGCTGCAGCGCCGCGCCGGCCGCGAGTTCGAAGTCGCCGTTGATGGTGTTGAGCACGATGCTGCCCATGCCCGAACGGCTGAGCATGTCGTCCGACAGGAAGCTCAGCTTGCGCGAGCCCTGCTCGTCGGGCTTGAGTTGCACGTAGAAATCGTCGCCGAGCGTGGTGAGCGCGCCGAAGTCCTTGGCCAGCCGCTTCGGATCGTGGCTCACGATGATGGTGCCCGGCGACCAGGGCCGGCCGTCGGGCGTGTTCTCGCCGAGCTCGAGGCGGCCGCCGAGGCTGGCCGCGGCCTTGGCCTGCGGCCGGTCGCCCGCCACCACGCCGCCGAGCATGTCGCCCTCGAGCACCATCGCGTCGCCCGCGTAGATGCGCAGGTCGCCGGCCTTGCGACCTTCTGTGTAGCCGGCTTCCTTGTAGTTGGCGCCGATCAGCGGCGAGCGCCAGCTCTCCTTCACGCCCCAGCGCGCGTGCTCGCTCGCGTACTCGCCCGCGATGCCGGTGTAGGTGATGTCGGGCAGGGCCTTATCCATCGTGTGCACGCGGCCATCGGCGCCCATGAGCTTGGTCGCGGTGTTCATGCCGTCGGAATAGCGCACCGAGCCGCCCGACACGTCGAGCACCGAGCCCGCGCGCGTGATCACCGCGCCGCCCGCGCGCAGGTTGATGCTGCCCGCGCTTGCCGACAGCTCGGCCAGGTCGGTCTTGCCCACGCCGACCCAGCCCGACACGTCGGCCAGCGGCGTGCCGACCCAGGCGCCCGGCACCAGCGTCTTGCCGTCGGGCCCGGTCACCCATTGCACGCCCGTCATCGGGCCGGCGTCGAACATGCCGTTGGCGCGCCGATCGACGATCACCTTCTTGCCGCGCAGCCAGGAGTCGAGCAGCAGCGGCGAATCGCGCAGCTCGTTGATGCGCAGCTCGGCCTCGACGAAGTTGCGCGACATGTCGACCTGCATGCCCTGCAGCCCGGCCACGCTCAGGAAGGCATCGCTGTCGATGTAGATGCGGCTGGCATCGCCGAGGCTGCCGGGCTTGAAATACGGCAGTTGCGTGAACATCGGGTTGACCGCCGACTCGGCCGCGATGGTGCCCGCGGGCACCAACACGCCCGCCTTCGGCCGCACGTCGATCAGCTGGCCGTACAGGGCCACGCGGCCCGGCTGGTAGCGCGTGGCGAGCGCCGAGGCCTCGATCTCGCTGCGGTCGCCCGCATCGGGCAGCACCTGCGCGAGACTGCCCTCGCCCAGCGTGAGCGTGCCGGCCGACCAGTTGACCAGATCGTCGACGCCGTCCGAGTACATGTGCGTGCCCAGGCCCCAGGCGCGCAGCAGGATCGAGCCGCTGCGGTTGTTGAGCGCGGTGGTCGCGGCCAGCACGCCCGACTGCCGCACGTCCTGCGCCTGCAGCGTGATGTTGCCGCGGTCGGACTGCACGGTGCCGGTGTTCACCACCTCGTAGCCCACGGACTTGGCGCGCGCGGCCATCTCGGGCATCACCACGTCGCGCAGGCTGTTGACGAAGTTCGCGTCGCCATACACCGGCACCAGCTTCAGCGCGCCCTGCACCTGGCCGCCGGTGAAGGCCCAGCCCGGCACGGCCGACACCGCCACGTCGAGGCCGCGCGGCGCGTTCGGGTCCTGGGTCGAGGGCGTCTTGAGGTAGACGTTCTCGCCGGCCGCCAGGATCACCTGGCCGTCGGGCGCCGTGATGTGGCCCGCGTTGCGCACCTTGGGCGCGAACAGCATGACCTTGCCGCCCGACTCGACCGCCAGCCGCGCGCCGGCGTCCACGCGCACCTCGCCCGGCGCCGCGCCGGGATCGAAGCGGTCCACGCCGCCCATGCGGTCGGGCGCGCCGCCCTCGCCGGGTACGAAGCCCGAGGGGCCGTAGACATCGGGCTTGATCGCGGTGAACAGGCCGAACTGAGGGATCGCGAAGTCGTTGCCCTGGCCGTCGAACTTCTGCGGGTTGTTGATGCCGAGCTTGAACTGCTGGTCCGACAGCGCGAGGCTCGAGGCGACCAGCGAGCGCGTGTTGACCTGGCTGGTGCCGTTGAAGACGATGCCGTTGCGGTTGATCAGGTAGACCGAGCCGTCGGCCTTGATCCGGCCCGCGATCTGGCTCGGCCGGCCGCTCGGGTCGTTGATGCGGTTCAGCGCGATCCATGCATTGCTGCCGTCGGGCAACGCACCGCCGGCCTGGTCGAAGCGCACCGTGGTGTTGCGGCCCACGTTGAAGCTCTCCCAGTTGAGGATCGCCTTGTCCGCCGTCTGCTTGATGTCGACCTGGGTGCGTCCGCCCGCGGCCGTCTGCACCGGCGCATTGGCGTTGAGCCAGCCTGCGGTGAGGCTGTTGGTGTCGACCGCGAGCCCGCCGGGCGCGAGGCCCTCGGGGATGTCGGTGCCGTCGTTCTGCGCCGCCTGGCGCGCGGCCGCCTGCGCCGCCTGCTGGGCGGCGATGGTGCGCGCCGCCATGTCGAGGTTGCCGATCGAGCGCCGCAGCTCGTCGCTGGCGCGCTGCTGTCCGGCGGGGTTCGTCAGCATCGACGCGGGCATGCCGTTGGGCAGCCGGCCTGTGGCCGCGGCCGCGCCCTGCACGGTGGTCTTGTTGGCGAACCAGGCGCCGCTGAAGGCGCGCTGCGCCTGCGCATCGGCGAGCGCGCCATTGGCGACCAGCGTCACGGCAATGGCGCGCGCGATCGGTGCCATGCGAAAGCGCCTCCGGGCCGGCTGGTTGGTCGATGGGGTGCTTGCGCCCAGGGATCCGCGTGTGCTCATGAGAAGTGCTTGCCCGAAAGTGGAGGTCGTGGAGTTCCGCGCACCGGGGGCGGCGCGCTGAATTTCCGGTGCGCTAAGACGAACGGGCCGCGCGCAAACCCCCAACTTTTTTTGGGCCGCTGTTTCAGCTCAGCAGCAGCAGCCCGCCGGGCAGCGATCGCGCGCGCAGGCCGAAGGTGTGCTCGAGCTGCGCCAGCGCCGAATCGAGCGAGGCCAATCGGAAGCGGCCGCTGACGCGCTTCTCGCCCGCGGCGGCGTTCACCAGCAGCACGCGGCCCGCGCGGTAGCGATCGATCTCGGCCAGCACCTCGGCCAGCCGCGCCTGGTCGAACACCAGCTCGCCGCGCCGCCAGGCCGACACCTTGTCGAGCGCGACGCGCGCGATGCCGCTGAGCGAGCGCGCGTCGTACACCGCCTGCTGGCCGGCCTGCAGCGCGCGCACGCCGGCCGGATGCTCGATGCGCAGCGCGCCCTCGATGCAGGTCACGCAGACCTTGCCGTCGAGGTGCCGCACCTCGAAGCGCCCCTCGTGCGCGAGGCTGCGCCCGGCGCCGGCCACCACGCCGAACGGGCCGCCCTCGGCCAGCAGGTCGATCGCGGCCTCGCCCGACAGCAGGTCGATGCCGGTGAACTGTCCCGCGACACGCTCGCGACGGATCCGGGTCTGGGTGTTGAGCGTCACCTGCACCCGCGAGGCCAGCGCCAGCGTGCGCTGCTCACCGACACCGGTGCGCTCGTCGGCCACGTCCTCGCCCGCCGCGGGCCAGAGCCCGCCCGACGGATAGGCCACCACCGCCACGCCGGCCACCGCGGCGGCGCTCACGGCAGCGCCGAGAAAGGCGCGACGCCCGAAGCTCCGGCCCTGCCGCGCGCGCTCGTGCGCCGCGGCCGCCGCCGGGCGGGTGCGCAGGTACTCGCCGCTCACGGGCCGCAGCGCCGCCCAGCGCTGCTTGACCTCCTGGAAGGCCGCGCGATGCGCCTCGCTGGTATGGAGCCAGCGCTGGAAGGCCTCGGCGTCCGAGGCCTTGACCTCGCCCGAAGCGAGCAGGCGCAGCCAGACGCGCGCCTGCGCCGGCAGCGCGTCGCCCGATGTGTCGCGGTCGTCGGCCGATGCCCTCATGGCTTCATGCGGGCCAAGGGTGCGCCGCGGAAACGATGGAAAAGTGCTTCACCCATCCAGACGAACGGCGACACGCCAAACCCCCAACTATTTTTTGTCATGGTTCATCCGCGCATCGAGGAAGTCGTGGGCGCGCTTGAGTTCGTGCTCGACCACGCGCACCGAGAGTCCCAGCCGCGCCGCCACCTCCTTCTGCGGCAGCCCTTCCCAGCGCACCAGCATCAGGATCGTGCGGCGGCGCTCGGGCATGCGGTCGATCAGTTGGAGCAGGCTCGTCACCTCGGAGCGCAGTTCGGCGGTGCGCGCCGGGCCCGGCGCCGGGTCCGACAGCTCCATCAGCGACTGCACCTCGTCGATCGACAGCGAGCGGCTCTGGCGGCGCTGGATGTCCATCGCGATGTTGACGGCCACGCGCACCAGATAGCTGCCCGGGCTCTGGATCGCGTCTTCTTCCTCGCGGCTCTGCAGCCGCAGCCAGGTGTCCTGCAGCGCGTCGCCGGCCAGGTCGCCGTTGCCCAAAAGCCGCGTCACGCGCCGCTTGAGGCTGGCGTAGTGCCGCGACAGGTAGTCCGACAGGATCGGGCGCGCATCCTCGGTCATGGCCGGTTCCCGCAGCGCGGCGCGTCGGGGTCGGCGGGGTCGCGCGGCAGCAGCACCAGGGTCAGCGGCTGCGCCATCGCGGGCGGCGGTGCGCGGCCCACGCGCACGCGCTGCAGGGCCTCGCGCACCGCCGCGTCGCGGCGCGCATTGCCGGTCGAGGTCAGGAGACGCGGCTTCTGCAGCGCGCCCGCCGCATCCACCTCGAAGCGCAGCAGGGTGCGGTAGTCGCCAGGCGCGGTGCGCGCATCGGCGCACAGGGCCTGCCAGACGCGTGCCTGCACCCAGGCGCCGTAGTCGGTGTCCACGCCCTCCGCTGGCTGGCGCGCCGCCAGCGCGCGCGCATCGACCGGCCTCAGCACGAAGGCATCGGCCGGCCCGTCGCGCGTGCGTTCGGCGGCCAGGCCCGTGCCTTCGAGCAGCAGGCGCAGCGCGGTTTCGGGGGCGTGATGGCCGCGCACGGCGGCCGAGGTGCGACCGCTCACTGCCGCGCTGTCGAACAGCGTCGGGCGGCCCGACTGCATGGCATAGCGCTGCAGCGCCGCGGCCAGGGGCTGCGCCGCGATGTCGAAATCGACGCCGCTCGCGGCGGCCTCGGGCAGGGCGGCCGCGTCATCCACGCGCGCCGCGTCGCCATCGACGGTCGCGGCCCACGCGGGCAGCCAGAACCCGCACAGCAGCGACAGCGCCAGGGCATGGCGCTGCCCTCGGGCGGCGAGCGGGCGCACCCTGCGAGGAGACGAATCGGGCCGGCAAGATGGGTGCGCCATTCTGGAAGCCCGCCATCGTGGCGCCCGAATATGACGTCGGTGCTACACCAAAGCATTCCTGCCGCCCGGCAGCGCAGGCGCGGATCGGGCAATATCGCCGGCTCGCCCCGAGGGGCCGGCCGCCGGGCCGAAGCGCCCTCTTCCCGTATTCCAAGCAAGAAAGGCCCTCGCCATGACCTCCCTCGCCGACTTCCCGATCACCCAGAAGTGGCCCGCCCGGCACCCCGAGCGGCTGCAGCTCTACTCGCTGCCCACGCCCAACGGCGTGAAGGTCTCGATCATGCTGGAGGAGATCGGCCTGCCCTACGAGCCGCACCTCGTGAGCTTCGGCAGCAACGACCAGATGTCGGAAGCCTTCCTCTCGCTGAATCCCAACAACAAGATTCCCGCGATCATCGATCCCGACGGCCCGGGCGGACAGCCGCTGCCGCTGTTCGAGTCGGGCGCGATCCTGTTCTACCTGGCCGAGAAGACCGGCAAGCTGCTGAGCGCCGACCCCGCGAAGCGCTACGAGACCCTGCAGTGGGTGATGTTCCAGATGGGCGGCATCGGCCCGATGTTCGGCCAGCTCGGCTTCTTCCACAAATTCGCCGGCAAGGAGTTCGAGGACAAGCGCCCGCGCGACCGCTACGTGGCCGAATCGAAGCGCCTGCTCGGCGTGCTCGACAAGCACCTGGCCGGCCGCGAATGGATCATGGGCGACGACTACAGCATCGCCGACATCGCGAGCTTCCCGTGGATTCGCAACCTGATCGGCTTCTACGAGGCGCGCGAGCTGGTCGGCTTCGACAGCTTCCCGAACGTGGCGCGCGTGCTCGAGCGCTTCGTGGCGCGGCCCGCCGTCATCGCGGGGCTGACGATTCCGAAGGCCGCCTGAGGCCGGCTCCCGCCATCGCCGCCGGGTCGACGAGCCGGTCGTATGCGTCGCCGTCGATCAGTCCCAGCGCGATGGCCGCCGCGCGCGGCGCGATGCCGCGCGCGAGCGCCTCGCGCGTGATGCTCGCCACGCGGTCGTAGCCCAGCACCGGGTTCAGCGCCGTCACGGCCAGCAGCGCGTTGTCGACGTTCGCCGCGAGCCGCTCGCGCTCGGGCTCGATGTCCTTCACCAGCCGCTCGGCGAACACGCGCGAGGCATCGGCCAGCACGCGGATCGACTGCAGCAGGTTCTGGATGATCAGCGGCTTGGCCACGTTGAGCTCGAAGCTGCCCGAGGCGCCCGCCATGGTGATGGTGAGGTGGTTGCCCATGGCCTGCAGCCCGGCCTGCACCACCACCTCCGCGATGGTCGGGTTGCGCTTGCCCGGCATGATCGAGCTCGTGAGCCCGTCGTCCGGAATGCGCAGCTCGCCCAGGCCGCAGCGCGGGCCCGAGCCCAAGAGCCGCAGGTCGTTGGCCATCTTCACGAGCGAGGCCGCGAGCACGTTGAGCGCGCCCGACACCTCCACCAGCGCGTCGTGCGAGGCCATGCCCTCGAACTTGCTGGGATTGGGCGCGAAGGCGATGCCGCAGAGCGCGCCCAGCTCCTCGCAGAAGGCGGCGTCGAAACCCGGCGGCGCATTGAGCCCGGTGCCCGCCGCGGTGCCGCCCTGGGCCAGCAGTTGCAGGCGCGCGAAGGTGGCGTCGATGCGGTCGATGCCGTGGCCGACCTGGCGCGCGAAGGCATCGAAGCTCTGCCCCAGCGTCATCGGCACCGCGTCCATCAGGTGGGTGCGCGCGATCTTGAGCACGTCCGCGAAGGCTTCGCCGCGCTCCTGCAGGCGCTGGCGCAGCAGCTGCAGCGCGGGCCGCAGGCGCTCGCGCAGCTCGAGCGCGGTCGCGATGTGCATCACGGTCGGAAAGCTGTCGTTCGAGGACTGCGAGGCGTTCACGTGGTCGTTCGGATGCACCGGCGATTTGGTGCCCAGCGGCTGCCCCAGCAGTTCGTTCGCGCGGTTGGCGATGACCTCGTTCGCGTTCATGTTGGTCTGCGTGCCCGAGCCCGTCTGCCACACGGTGAGCGGAAAGTGGTCGTCGAAGCGGCCGTCGCGCAGCTCGGCCGCGGCCTCGACGATCGGCGCCGCCTGGGCCGCGTCGAGCGCGCCACAGCGCACGTTGGCGCGCGCCGCGGCTATCTTCTGCAGGCCGAAGGCGTGGATCAGGCAGGCCGGAAAACGCTCCTCGCCGATCTCGAAGACCCCCAGCGCGCGCTGGGTCTGCGCGCCCCAGTAGCGGTCGGCCGGAATCTCGACCGGACCGAAGGCGTCGCGTTCGATGCGCATGGCGGTCGTGGCGGTCATCGCAGTCACGGCACTCATGGCATCAAGCCCGCGCGGCATGCGCTTCGACGGGCGCCACGCCGTCGTCGAGGTCCTGGTCCGCGCGCGCGGTGTCGGGGTAGCGCTCGGGATAGAGGTGGCGCTCGGCCTGCTGCGCATCGAAGGTGCCCGACCACTTGGCGACCACCACGGTGGCCACGCTGTTGCCGATCACGTTGCAGGTCGAGATGGCCATCGACAGGAAGCGGTAGACGCCGAAGATCACCGCCAGGCCTTCGACCGGCAGCAGCCCGGTCGAGGTGACGGTGGCCGCGAACACCACGAACGAGCCGCCCGAGACCGTGGCCGCGCCCTTCGAGGTCAGCAGCATCAGCAGCAGGATGCCGATCTGGTGGTCGAGCGTGAGCGGCACGCCGTAGGCATGCGCGATGAACATCACGCCCATGGCCATGAAGATCGAGGTGCCGTCGAGGTTGAAGGCATAGCCCGTGGGCAGCACCAGGCCCACGGTCTGCTTGGCGCAGCCCAGGCGCTCGAGCTTCACGAGCAGGCGCGGCAGCGCGCTTTCCGAGGAGGCGGTGCCCAGCACGATCAGGATCTCGTCCTTGATGTAGCGCAGGAAGCGCCACAGGCTGAAGCCCGCGAACTTCGCGACCAGCCCCAGCACCACCGCGATGAACAGCACGATCACCGCATAGAAGCTCAGCACCAGCTGCGCCAGCGCCACCAGCACCGCCGAGCCGTTGCTGCCCACCGAGTAGGCCACCGCGCCGAAGGTGCCGATGGGCGCGAGCTTCATCACCAGGTTGATGAAGGAGAACAGCACCTCCGAGATGATGTCGAGCCCACCGTTGATCTTCTCGCGCCGGCTCTCGGGGATCGCGAGGATGCCGATGCCCACCATCACCGCCAGCACCACCACCTGCAGCAGCTCGCCCTTGGCGAAAGCGCCGACGAAGTTGTCGGGCACGATGTGGGCCATGAACTCGAGGAAGCCCTGCGGCGCGGCGGCCTTCACCGCCGGTGCCGCGGCCGCGCCGGCCACCGAGGTCATGCCCTTGCCGGTCTGCAGCAGGTTGCCCGCGAGCAGGCCGATGACCAGCGCGATGGTCGAGATCACCTCGAAGTACACCAGCGAGCGCCAGCCCACGCGCCCCGCGCTGCGCACGTCGCCGGCCGAGGCGATGCCGTGCACGATGGTGAGGAACACCAGCGGCGCCACGCCCGCCTTGATGAGCGAGAGGAACATGTCGCCGAGCAGCTTGAGCTGCCCCGCGAACTTCGGGAACAGGAAGCCGACCGCGATGCCCAGCAGCAGCGCGACCAGCACCTGCATGCCGAGCCGGCGGTACCAGGGCTGCTTCTTCGGCGGTGCGACCAGGGTGGAATCGTTGAGCATGGTTGTCTCCTTGGGTGCCCGGGCTCAGCCCCGGACCTGCGCGGACAGCGCCAGCGCGCGGTCCACCATCCGGGGCGCGAGGCCCAGGTAGTTGGCGGGATCGGTCAGGCGATCGATGGCCGCGCGGTCGAAATGCGCCGTGACCTCGGGCAGCGCGGCCAGCGCCTCGGCCAGCGTGCCGCCCTTCTCGTTGACGGTGCGGCAGGCGTCGTAGACCACATCGTGCGCCTGCTGGCGGCCGATGTGCGGCGCCATGCCCATCATCACGGCCTCGGCCACGATCAGGCCGCGGCTGATGCCCAGGTTGTGCTTCATGCGCGCCTCGTCGACGATCAGTCCGCCGAGCGCAAACTTGGCCTGGTGCAGCGCGCCGGCCGTGAGGATGAAGCTCTCGGGGATCGCGATCCACTCGGCATGCCAGGGGCCGGTGGCGCGCTCGAAGTCCTGCACCATCGCATCGACCATCAGGCCCGCGTGCTGGCGCACCGCCTTAGAGGCCGCGAGCATCAGCTCGCTCGAGATCGGGTTGCGCTTCTGCGGCATGGTGCTGCTCGCGCCGCGTCCCTTGACGAAGGGCTCGTAGACCTCGGCGAACTCGGTCGAGGCCATGATCATGATGTCGAGCGCGATCTTGCCGAGCGAGCCGGTGACCAGCGCCAGCAGGTTCACCGCCTCGGCGAAGCCGTCGCGCGCCACGTGCCAGGTGGTCGCGGGCACGCCGAGCTTGAGTTCCTCGGCCATCGCCGCCTGCACCTCGAAGCCCTTGTCGCCCAGCGAGGCCAGCGTGCCGGCCGCGCCCGCGAACTCGACCACGGCCACGCGCGGGCGCAGCTCGGCCAGGCGCTGCTGGTGGCGGTCGAACATGGCGAGCCAGATCGCGACCTTGTAGCCGAAGGTCACGGGCAGCGCCTGCTGCAGGTGCGTGCGCCCGGCCATCGGCGTGTCGCGGTGCTTGCGCGCCAGATCGGCCAGGATGCCGCGCAGGTCGCGGATCTCGGCGTCGACCAGGTCGAGCGCGTCGCGCACCTGCAGCGCGACGGCCGTGTCCATGATGTCCTGCGTGGTCGCGCCCCAGTGCACGTAGCGGCCCGCCTCGCCGCACATGGCCACCAGCTGGTGCACCAGCGGCAGGATCGGGTAGCCCACGATGTCGGTCTCGTGGCGCATGTGGTCGAAGTCGATGCGCTCGATGCGCGACTCGCGCGCGATGACCTCGGCCGCGTCGGCCGGGATCACGCCCACCTTCGCCTCGGCGCGCGCCAGCGCGATCTCGGCGTCGATGTAGCGCTGGATCAGCGCCACGTCGGAGAACAGCGCGCGCATAGCCGCCGTGCCGAAGGCATCGCGGAAAAGGATCGAATCGACGACGGTGCTGGCCATCGGAAGGGAGGCAGAGGACATGGACGGGCCTTGATATGTTCGGACATATTTAATTTAATATGTCCGGACATATGAATGAATAGGGTTTACCCTTAGGTCAAAATCGGGACCACCATGAACAAGCCGCGCTTCACCGACATCGCCCAGGAACTGAAGGAAGGCATCGCCTCGGGACGCTTCCCGCTGGGCTCGCTGCTGCCGACCGAACTTGAGCTGCGCGATCACTACGGGATCAGCCGCCACACGGTGCGCATGGCGCTGCAGGAGCTGCAGGACGCGGGCCTGGTGTCGCGGCGCAAGAACGTGGGCACGCGCGTGGAATCGACGGTGGCGCGCATGGGCTTCCAGCAGTCGCTGGCCTCGGTGGAGGACCTCATGCAGTACGGCGCCGCCCACCTGCGCCTGGCGCCCGAGATCGACACCATCGCGAGCAATGCCGCGCTGTCGCGCCTGCTCGGTTGCGAGGAAGGCACGCGCTGGCTGCGCATCTCGAGCCTGCGCATGGAGGAAGGCCCGCAGGGCCTGCCGCTGGGCTGGACCGACATCTACGTCGACACCCAGTACGCCGCGCTCGAGGCGTTGGTGCGCGCCGCGCCCGACACGCTGGTCAGCGCGCTGCTCGAGCAGCACTACGGCCTGCGCGTGGCCGAGATCGTGCAGCAGGTGCGCGCGGTCGATGCCTCGGCGGCGATGGCACGCAAGCTGCGCATCGAGCCCGGCAGCGCGACCTTGCAGATCCTGCGGCGCTACCTCGATGCCGAGGGCGAGGTGCTCGTGAGCTCGGTCGCCACGCACCCGGGCGAGCGCTTCTTCATCACCACGCGGCTGCAACGAGCGAAGGGTTGAGCCCGCGTCCTCGGCGGCTCAGTGCGCGGCCAGCTCGGGTTCCGAGGCAGGCTCGCGCGGCACTTCGTAGAGATGGAACGGCGGCACGTCGGGCCGGCTGCGCTGCAGCAGCGGCTTGGCGACGTTGTAGACCGGCGTGCCGTTGATGGTGCGGCCCTCGAGCGTGCCGCGGTGCGCATGGCCGTGGAACACGGCATCGATCGGGTAGCGCAGCAGCGGCTCCTCGAGCCGGCTGCTGCCGAGGAAGGCGAAGATCTCGCTCGGCTCGCCCTGCACCGTGCCCACGATCGGCGCGTAGTGCAGCATCGCGATGCGGCGCCGGGTGCGCAGCTTGGCCAGCGCCGACTCGAGCTTCATCGCCTCGTTGAGCGCCTCCTGCACGAACATCTTGATCGCGGGCTCGCCCCAGGCGCCGAGCGAGGCGCGGCCGAAGCCGCCCGCGAAGCCCTTGACGCCCGCGATGCCCACGCCCTCGATCTCGCAGGCCGAGCCGTCGAGCATGCGCACGCCGATCCGCGTCAGCGCCTCGTTCACCACCTCGGGCGTGCCCGACTCGAAGTCGTGGTTGCCCAGCACGGCGACGATGGGAATCGAGAGGCCGCCGAGTTCCTCGGCCAGCACCCGGGCCTCTTCGGCGGTGCCGTAGTCGGTCAGGTCGCCGCACAGCAGCAGCGCGTCGGCCTCGTCGGCGGCCTGCGCGAAGAAGTCGCGCAGCGAACCCGCGGAGTCCTTCTGCACATGGATGTCGCCGACGGCGGCGAAACGGACGTGGGTGGATGATTTGGGGGTAGGCATGCAATGCACCGTGCGCCCCGCCGCCGGGCGCCGTCATCGGCCTCATCCCGCTGCGCTTGTAGGCGCCCGTCTGACATTCGATGGGGTCCTTTGCCCCTGCCCTGCCGTCGGCGCGGCGGCATTCACTGCGTGCATGACGCCCTCCACCATGCTCGCGCCCTCGCTCGAAGACGAAGTCGAGCCGCGGGTGGCCGATTTCTACCGGCGCGCGCTGCGTGCGCTCGACGAGGCCGGCGTTCCGTTCCTCGTCGGTGGCGCGTTCGCGCAGGCCTGCTACACCGGCATCCGCCGCTCGACCAAGGACCTCGACCTCTTCATCCGCCGCGAGGACTACGAGCGCATCGCGCAGGTCGCGCTCGCGCATGGCTGGCGCACCGAGATGACTTTTCCGCATTGGCTCGGCAAGGTCTACGACGGCCAGGAGTTCATCGACCTGATCTTCAATTCGGGCAACGGCCTCATGCCCGTGGACGCGCGCTGGTTCCTCGGCAACTGCCGCGCCGACGTGCTCGGCGTTTCCGTGTGCGTCGCCAACGTGGAGGACTGCCTGGTGTCGAAGGCCTTCATCATGGAGCGCGAGCGCTACGACGGCGGCGACATCGCGCACCTGCTGCAGGTCAACGCGCAGCGGCTCGACTGGCCCGGGTTGCTCGAGCGCTTCGGCGCGCACTGGCGCGTGCTGCTCGCGCACCTCACGCTGTTCGGCTACATCTATCCCGCCGAGCGCGACCACGTGCCCGGCTGGGTGATGACGCTGCTGATGAGCCGCCTCGTCGGCGAGCTGCGCGCGACGGCGGCCCCGGGGGACAACGTGTGCGCCGGCACCCTGCTCTCGCGCGAGCAGTTCCTGCACGACATCGAGCGGCTCGGCTATGTCGACGGACGCCTCACGCCCGCGAGCACGATGACGCCCGAGGACATCGCGGTGTGGACCGAGGCGATTCCCGCGCGGGCCGAGGCCCAGGGCGGGAAACCCCTGGACTGAGCGATCTCACCACTTCACGCGAACGCCCACCCCCGCATTGACCGAGCTGCCCACGCGAGCGACGCCGCCCGAAGCCCACTGCTTGCCGAGCTCACCGTACAGGCTCGTGCGCTGGCTTACCGCCAGCGTGAAGCCTGCCGCCAGCTCGGTGCTCGTGCCGCCGATCGGCGCGCCCACCGGCGTGATCGCCGCCGGGTTCACGAAGCGCGCGACGTCGTTGCCCTTCGAGCTGCGATAGACGTTCAGGCGCGCATACGGCTGCAAGGTGCCCGCCCCGGTCGCGAAGCTGCCCTTGATGCGCACGCCCGCGCGTGCGGTCCAGCTGCTGTCGGCATCCTGCTGCACCAGCGCGCCGGGGATCGCCACGTCGTCCAGGCGCAGGCGCTGATGGATCAGCTGCAGCTGCGGCTCCACCGACCAGCCACCGGTGCCCAGCGCGAAGGCCTTGCCGACCTCGATCGAGGCCAGGAAGCTGTTGCCCTTGCCCGTCACGCCCGCGCTCAGCTGCGGCTGCACCGTGTAGCGATGGCGGCCCGCCTGCAGCACCGTGTCGGCATAGAAGCCGTCGTCGCTCGTGAAGGTGCCGTACAGGCCCAGGTACTGGCTGCGCAGGTCGTTGCGGCCCGCGGCGCCGTTCAGGAGTCCGCTGCTGAAGCCGCTGACACGCGTATCGCCTTCGAGCTGGCCCACGTAGATACCCGCGCGCCAGTTCGCATTGGCCCACAGGTCGGTGCCCG
The DNA here is from genome assembly GCF_057809595.1 of Variovorax sp. FG153. NCBI lineage: Bacteria > Pseudomonadati > Pseudomonadota > Betaproteobacteria > Burkholderiales > Comamonadaceae > Variovorax > Variovorax sp. FG153. The sequence continues at coordinate 2,931 of NZ_JBMDKG010000052.1, read as the reverse complement.
CCTGCAGCCCGCTCACGCGGCCCTCGGCATGCGGCGACACGGTGCCGCCCTGGCGGATGTCCATGTCGGTGGAGATCAGACGGCCCCAGGCCCGGCGGTTGCTGCCGTCCACGCTCTGGCTCGCGCCGCCGCTGCCGCGCACGTCGTCGTCGCCGATGCGCTGGCTCAGGCTCGAGAGCATGGCCAGGTTGCTCTGGCGCAGCTGGTTCGGCAGCGCGGCGAACAGCGAGGCTTCGGCGCGGTAGGTCGGCAGCGAGGCACCCGGTTCTGCTTCGGTGCGCAGGTACCAGTTCTCGCCCTCGCCGCCCGCATCGCCTGCGTACAGACGGTACTCGTAGGCGCCGGCGTCGACTCGGCCGCCCGAGAGCACGAAGGCGTCTTTGCTGGTCTGCGCGGTGGTGGTCGCGCCGTTTTTCGCGCTGATCAGCTCGATGCCCGCGCCGCTGGTGCGGGCGCCCAGGCCGCCGAGGTTGGTGACCTGCACCGTCGTCTTGCCGCTCGCGCTGGCCGATGCACCGTCGAGCACCAGGCGGTCGGCGATGCCGGGGTTGTCGAGCTTCGCGCCCAGGCGCAGCACGCCGTTGTTGCCGACGTAGGGGCCGGTCAAGGTGAGCGTCGTGCCTGGGACGGTGCCCAGCAGGGAGACGGTGCCGGCGTTGGTCAGGCCGGCCATCTTCTGGCTGAAGCCGCCGAGGTCGAGCGTGGCGCCGCTGGCAACCACAGCGCTCGATGCAGCGCTAAAGGCGTTGGTTGCGCCTGCCTTCAGGGTGCCTGCTGCGATACGGGTCTCGCCGCTGTAGGTCGCGGTGCCTGCGAGCGTGAGCGTGCCTGCGCCGACCTTGACGAGCGAGCCCGTCGTGCCGGTGATGGCGCCCGAGATCGTGTTGTCGGTGCCGAGCGCACCGGCGGTCAGCGCCTTGGTGCCGAGCACCACATCGCCCGCACCACCGAGCGAGCCAATGCTCGTGCCGGTGGTCGTCAGATCGATGCGCACCTGGCCGCCCGCTGCATTGGTCACCGTGGCGCTTGCAGCGCTCGCGGTGTCCTGCAGGCTCAAGGTGCCCGCGTTGGCGATCGCGAGCTTGCCCGAGTCGGCCTTGCCGCCGAACTGCAGCGTCGCGCCCGATGCAATGCTTGCCGCGCCGCTGCCGAGTGCGCCTGTCACTTCGGTGGCGAGCGTACCCGCATCCACCAGCGTGCCGCCGCTGTAGCTGTTGGCACTGCTCAAGGTCAGCGTGCCCGTGCCGATCTTGCGCAGCTTGCCCGTGCCGCTCATCACACCCGCATAGGTCCCAGCCGTCTTGCCCTGGTCGAAGGCGACTTCGGCGTTGTTGACGATATTGCCCTGCAGGCTCGTCGCACTGCCCTGCAGCACGCCGCCCTTGACGGTGGTGCCGCCGGTGTAGGTGTTGGTGCCGCTGAGGATCAGCCGGCCCGCGTCCTCCTTCGAGATCCCGCCCGTGCCGCTGAGCGCCACATTGAGGGTCGCGGTCATCGTCGCACCCGCGGCCGTCCCATCGCCCACGCGGATCACCGAGTTGGCGTTGTCCACCACGATGCCATCGCCCTGCACCACATAGCCATCGGTGGCGAACTGCGCACCGGCGATGCGCACCGCGCCGCCAGCCGCATCCACCGTCACGGTTCCAGCCTTGCCGCCGAACACCGCGAACTGGCCCTGCGCCCAGTTGGCGTTGACCTTGCCGTCCATGTCGGTCCAGGCATCCATCGAGGGCTGCGGGTTGCCCACGCGCCAGGTGCCCGAGCCGCCGGCGATCTGGCCGTCGTTGTACTTGGTGCTGTCGCCGCCATCCCAGAAGTTCAGCGACAGCCCAGCCTTGTTCACCAGGTTGACCTGGTTCGCCACCGAGGTCTGCACCTGCAGGTCCGCCACCTTCGCGGAGCCCGGCACCGTGCCGATGTCCAGGCCGTTGTCGGTGAAGCTGCCGCCGTAGCTCATGAGCCTATAGAGGCCCGGGCCGAAGCTGCCGCCTGCCGACTGCGCGATGTTCAGCGTGCCGTCGAGGTTCAGGTTGCCGGTGACGTTGATCAAATCGTTCAACGCGCCGCCGGGAACACCGGCTTGACCCAGTTCGTAGTTCAGCGTGGAGCCGCCGGCTAGGGTCAGTGCTCCTAAGGTCAGCGTGCCGGGGCTGTTGCCCGCCGCGAGGATGCCGCCCTTGTCGATAGTGACCGCGCCCGCGATGCTGCCGCTGCCAGCGAGCGTCGCGCCCGATTGCACCTGCACCGCGCCCGTGCCGGTCGCACTGCCGCTCTTGTTGTTCACACTCAACGTGCCCGCGCCCACGGTGGTGCCGCCGGTATAGGTGTTCGCGCCCGTGAGCGTCAGCGTGCCGCTGCCCACCTTGACGATCGAACCGCCATTGCCATCGATCGTTCCCGACAAGGTCGCGTTGCCATTCAACCCGCCGAGCGTGAGCGCCTTCGCACCAAGTGCAATGTCGCCCGCGCCATCGAGGGTGCCGATGCTCACGCCCGTCGTGGCCTGGTCGATGCGCACCTGCGCGCCGGCCGCGTTGCTCACCGTGGCCTTGTCGGCCGTGGCGTCGTCCGCGAAAGCCAGCACGGCTCCCGAAGCATTGACGAGGCTGGCGCTGCCCGCGCTGGCGTTGCCTTGCAGGCGCACCGTGCCGCTGTTCGCAACCGACAGGCTGCCGAGTTCGGCCTTGCCGCCGAACTGCAGCGTGGCGCCCGAGGCCACGCTGGCCGCGCCGCTGCCCAGCGCTCCGGTCACATCGGTGGCCAGCGTGCCGGCGTCGACGAAGGTGCCGCCTGCATAGCTGTTGGCGCTGGTCAGCGTCAGCGTGCCTGCACCGATCTTGCGCAGCTTGCCCGTGCCGCTCATCGTGCCCGCGTAGCTGCCGGTCTTGGCCTGGTCGAACACGACCTCGGCGTCGTTGACGATGCCGC